>CAZPTV010000010.1:0-12731 GCA_964589335.1 uncultured Bacteriovoracaceae bacterium | reverse complement strand
GTCCTGTCTATAGTTATAGACTTTCAATTGTTCACTTTTGGTCATTAGTATTTATGTATATTTGGGCTGGCCCCCACCACTTGCTCTACACTGCAATGCCAGAGTGGGCACAAACATTGGGTATGTTATTTTCACTCATGTTATGGGCTCCAAGTTGGGGTGGAATGATTAATGGTCTCTTAACCCTTCGAGGTGTTTGGGATAAAGTAAGAACCGATCCAATATTAAAATTCTTTGCTGCCGGAATTACATTCTACGGAATGGCAACGTTTGAAGGGCCGCTTTTATCAATTAAATCAATTAGTGCATTGGCACACTATACAGATTGGATTATTGGTCACGTTCATAGTGGTGCATTAGGTTGGAATGGTTTTATTACGTTCGGATTAATTTATTGGCTTGCACCTAAACTTTGGAAAACAAATTTATATTCCACAAAGCTTGCAAACATGCACTTTTGGTTCGGTACACTTGCAATCTTGTTATACATGATGTCGATGTGGGCATCTGGAATAACACAAGGACTCATGCTTCGCGCAATTGATCCTGCGTCCGGTAAATTAATGTATCCAGATTTCGTTGAAACTGTAACAAAGATCATGCCGCTATACTATGTAAGAACATTAGCAGGAGTCATGTTTATTACAGGACATATCTTATTGTTATACAATATCTATAAAACTGTAAAACAAGCTAAGAAAACAGAACCAGAAATTCATTCCGTTCCAAGATTAACATCTTTTAATGAAATGGAAGAAGCTTTTGGAACTCTTAAAAAGATGGATGAAAAACCACATCGAATGCTCGAAGGACTTCCAACAACGTTTGCTGTTTTAACTGTGTTGGCAATTCTTGTTGGTTCAATCATAGAAATTGCTCCATCGTTTTTGACGAATGAATTCGTACCTATGAGTACAAATATCAAACCCTATACTCCATTAGAATTACACGGAAGAGATCTGTATGTTCGTGAAGGATGTTATGTTTGTCATTCACAAATGATTCGACCTCTTGATGCAGAAGTACTTCGATATGGACATTACTCTGTGGCAGAAGAATCACAGTTTGATCGGCCATTTCAATGGGGTTCAAGACGTACGGGTCCAGATCTTGCTCGTTTGGGAGGAAAGTATCCGGACTTATGGCATTATCGCCACATGATTGACCCAAGAGAAGTGACGCCAGGATCCATCATGCCGGCTTACGAATGGCTAACAACTCAAAAAACTGATTTCAATGTCATACAAAAGAAAATCAAAGTCATGAAAAGCCTTGGGGTGCCGTACTCTGAAAATGAAGTTGCAAGCGCTCTTGACTCAGCATTATTACAAGCGAAAACCATTGCTCAAGGACTTGAATCTCAAGGAACTCCAAAAGGTCTTGAAGACAAAGAAATCGTAGCAATGATTGCTTACTTGCAAAGACTCGGTCATGACTATGCAAAAAATCCTGGAGGTGCAAAATGATTCGAAATGTATTAGCAAATTTTCATCTTTCAGGAATGACTGCAATCGGGATGTTGCTTTTCATTGCAGTTTTCGTTGGTACTCTCTTTTGGGTATTTCGTAAAAACTCAAAAAATTTCTATAACAAGATCTCAAATCTTCCGTTAGAGGATTTGGACTCCATTAACACAAAAAATATTTAAGAAAGGAAAACGTCAATGAGCAACGATAACAAAAAAAATTATGACGTACCCATTGAAGGACACACTTACGATGGTATTCAAGAATTAGATAATCCACTTCCTGGTTGGTGGCTTGCGACCTTGTATCTTACTATTATTTTCTCGGTTGGATACTTTGCTTATTATAATTTAGGGTCAGGTCCAACACTAACCCAGGAATTTGAAGCAAATCAAAAAGCTCGTGAAATTATCGCGCTTTCGAACCCGTCAAATAGTTCTGGACCTTCTGACTCTGAACTCAATGCAATCTTAAATGACACATCGAAAGTTGCTGCCGGAAAAGAAATTTACACTGGCAAATGTGCTGCTTGCCATGGTCCGCAAGGACAAGGTGTGATCGGTCCAAACTTAACCGACAAATATTGGATACATGGATCAAAAATATCTGATATTTATAAAATTATTAAAAACGGTGTGAATGAAAAAGGAATGCCGCCGTGGGGTGGAATGTTAAAGCAAGAAGAACTAATCACTGTTAGTGCATACGTGAAGAGCTTAAAGGGCACAAACCCAGCAAATCCGAAAGCTCCTCAAGGAAATGAGGTAAATGAGTAATTCATTTGACCCTCGCAATATTACAAATGACCGTCTCAGTACGACAGATGATAAAGGGAAACGGCTTTATGTTCATCCTGCAGAAACGCATGGTAAATATAGAAACCGTCGCAAATTAGTTAATTTTTTTCTTATTTTTATTTTCTTAATTGCCCCGTGGATTAAAATCCACGGGAATCCTTTAATATTAATTGATTTAATCCATCGTAAGTTTTCTTTTTTTGGAATTCAATTCTGGGCACATGAAGCGCCCATGTTAGTTTTTTTCTTTCTTGGTTTCGCTTTAACAATTGCATTCATCACTAGTGTTTGGGGAAGAATGTGGTGCGGATGGGCGTGTCCACAAACTGTATTTATTGTTGGAGTTTACAGACGCATCGAAAGCCTTATCGAAGGAGATAACGTAAAGCGAAGACAACTAGATTCTGCCCCTTGGGATTTTGATAAAACATTCAAACGCCTTTTAAAATGGTTTATTTTTATACTAGTTTCCATGGTTATTTCTCATAGTTTTTTAGCTTATTTTATCGAACCAAAAGAGCTGATGAGAATGATCAAATCCTCACCTGCTCTAAACCCAGAAAGTTTTATGGTGATGGCATTTGTAACGACTGTCATTGCTTTTGACTTTGGTTGGTTTCGTGAGCAGTTTTGTATTATTATGTGTCCCTATGGTCGTTTTCAATCCGTATTGATGGATGACTCTTCACAGGCGATAATTTATGACACCAAAAGAGGTGAACCAAGAATTGGTTCTGAAATTCTAAAGCAAAATCCAGAGCAAAGTTCTGGTGATTGCATCAATTGTTTCAAGTGCGTTCAAGTATGCCCAACTGGCATTGACATCCGACGAGGTGTTCAAATGGAATGCATCGCATGTACCGCGTGCATTGATGCATGTAATGATGTAATGACAAAAACAAAAAAACCGTTGGGGTTGATTCGCTATTCATCAAAGTCTGAAATTGAAAATAATATTTCACATACATTCAAACAGAAAATTCTTAAACCAAGATCTTTAGTTTATATCTTCTTACTCATCGCTGTAACTTCAAGTTTGACTCTATTACTTTCGATTCGTAAACCGATTGATATTGATGTGCTTCGATCAAAAGAAAGTCCTTACCAATTACTCACTACATCAAACGGTGTTGAAATGATTACAAATCATTTCAAAATGGACATTCGAAATCGATCAATCGTAAAGATGATTTCAAAAATTAAACTCATCGACTTAGATGCTAAATTAATGAATGCCGAAATCATTTCTCAAAATACAACTTTTGAAATCGATGAAGGTTCAGAAAAAAGAGCAGACTTTTTTATTAAATTTCCTAAAACAGGTTTAAATTTTGGACATGCTAAAGCTAAAGTTGAAATTGAAACTACTTTTTTGAACCCAAATGTTGAATCTATGCGAATTGATCATGAGGAGTTAAAGCTTGTTGGCCCCTCAAATTAATTCTAACGTTCAAACTTTTATATTTGTTTTAGCCGCAAGTTTTGCAGGAAGCCTTCATTGTGTTGGAATGTGTGGTGGAATTTTATTCGCACTCCCCCCAGGACGGCAAAGTCAATACCAGTATCACATAGGAAGACTTATTGGATATTTAGGCCTGGCATTTATCTTTGGTTGGGTTGGAAAATCTGTTTTTCAATATTTTCAATCTCCAATGATTAGTTTGATTGCAGCAGTCTTGATTTCATTTTTTATGATCTGGACTGGTGCGCGCGCTTTTAAAGGTCTACCAGTTCATTTACCTTTGCCCAATGTCATTTCAAGAGTGTTTAAATATAAAGATAAATTATTGGGATCATTTTTTATTGGCTTATTTACACCCTTTATTCCATGCGGATGGTTGCATGCATTTTTACTAGGTTCTACAAGCCTTGCATCACCTCATAAATCAATGCTCATTATTTTAGCATTTTGGCTTGGAACAATTCCCGCGCTTGCATTTGGTTCTAAATTAATCGATAAAATTCTACTACCCTTTCGCATTCAAACTTCTAAAGTCATTGCAATTACACTGATTACATTTGGACTCATAACCGTCTCTGCAAAAACAACTGAATTTCTTTTAAAGAGCAAAACTAATAATCCAATACCAATGTGTAATAGCCATAATTCCCTAAATTTATTTCAGGATAACGCTGCCTGCAATAAATGAGTACTCAATTAACATTATAATTGTGTTCGACGATGTGCTCATGTACTTTTTTAAAAAGGACTTGATCCATGAGACAGGTACCAAATATGAGCAATGAATCTATAAAATTAGTTTTAGTGGGCAATGGTCGACTTGCCTTGCATTTATCATCTTTATTTGACCTTACGGGCATTCCATTTAAAAAAATTATTAATAGCCGCTTTATAACTCCAAACGATATTAATAATTTATATTTAACTGAACATGAAGAAACTTACTTTTGGCTAGCCATTTCAGATGATGCTCTTATCGAGATAGCGACTAAAATTCAAAAAATTACTAAGAATGCAAAATTTATACATTCCTCTGGCGTGCAGGGCTTTAAAAATTTTTATAAATTCCATCCACTCTTTTCATTTTCAAATCAGCTCTATTTAAAAGAAAAATATTTTGAAATTCCTTGGGCACTCAATGAATTATCAAATCAATCTAATCTAAAAAATATTTTTTCCTTTATTCATAAATCATTTTTAATCGAAGATAAAAATGCTGAGCTTTATCATGCCCTTGCTGTCGTATCTTCAAATTTTCCAGCCATCCTATGGGCAGAGTGTAAAAAATTATCTGAAGAAAATGGAATCCCTTTTCAAATCTATCTGCCATTAGTACTGCAAACACTTGAAAATATTTCTCTTCATGGATCAAAAGCACTCACAGGACCTTTAGTGAGAAACGATGAAGATACAATTCGAAAACATCTTCAAATATTAAATTCAAAGCAATTTGATAATCTGTATAAGGTTTTTCAAAGTTTTGTTAAGCAACCCAATAAAGAAAGGAGTATTTCTTTATGACAAAGAAAGCACTCACCGTTCCAGAAATACTAAATCGAAAGTTTTCTAAAAATAAATTGAGTATGATTACTTGCTATGACCATGCTTTTGCAAAAATTATAAACGAAACAGACATCGATACTGTGTTAGTCGGTGACAGCGTAGCAATGGTAATGCATGGACATTCTGATACTCTATCTGCAACCGTAGATATGATTGTTTCACATACTCGTTCGGTCGTTAAAGGAATGCCTCATAAATTTATTGTTTCTGATATGCCTTTTTTAGCAACTCGAAAAGGAAAGTCAACTGCCGTTGAAATTGCAGGTCAACTATTACAAGCAGGTGCACAAGCAGTAAAAATTGAAGGCATTCAAGATCAAAAAAATATTGTTAAACACATCATTCGTTCTGGTATTCCGGTGATGGGACATATTGGACTTACTCCTCAATTCGTTCACTCCATGGGTGGAATGAAAGTACAAGGCAAAACTAGCAGTGATCGTGATCGAATTTTAGAAGAAGCGATCGCATTTGAGAAATCAGGAGCATTTTCACTTGTACTAGAATGTATTCCCTCTGATTTAGCAAAAACAATAACAGAAACTATTTCTATTCCAACCATTGGAATTGGTGCAGGACCTGATACCGATGGACAAGTTCTCGTTCTTCAAGATTTGCTTGGATTTCGCCCAGATTTTAAACCAAAATTTTTAAGAAACTACCTGAATGGATTTGATCTAATCAAGGATGCCGTTAATCACTTTCATGAAGAAGTTCAATCACAACAATATCCAACTCAAAATGAGTCGTATACAATTTCAAAAAATTCATCACCTGAAAAAAGAGGCAAGCTTGAAAGTTCTGCGAACAATTGAAGAATTAAAAAAGTGGAGAAACGCACTCCCAACCTCTCTTGAAAGTGGTCGAACACTTTCAGTTGGATTTGTTCCAACCATGGGTGCGCTACATGACGGACACAAAAGCTTACTCCTTCGTGCATCATCAGAAAATGATGTTGTCATTCTAAGCATTTTTGTGAATCCAACTCAATTTAATCAAAAAGAAGACTTAGATAAATATCCACGACCCATTGAAGCTGACTTATCAGTTGCTGAATCATGTGGTGTAACTGCTGTTTTTTTACCTGATTCTCAAAATGAATTATACCCAGATAATTTTCATTTTAAGGTTTCTGAAGATTCATTTTCTAATCAACTTTGTGGAGTATTCCGCCCCGGTCACTTTACAGGTGTTCTATCCGTTGTAATGAAACTATTAAATCTAATGAATGCAGAACGTGCATATTTTGGAGAAAAAGATTATCAGCAACTTGAACTCATTCGCCAAATGAGTGCCGCATACTTTATAAATACTAAAATAGTACCTTGTTCTACCGTTCGAGAAAAAGATGGCCTTGCCATGAGTTCGCGAAATATTCGATTAAATAAGGAACAAAGAACTATCGCTCCAAAGCTGTATCAAACACTTTCTACAATTCCATATCAATCCAATTCACTCCAAGATGCAAAAGTTAATCTTGAAAAGCTGGGCTTCAAATTTGATTACTTAGAAGATCGAGACGGAAGACGATTTGTTGCTGCTTGGCTGGGTGATGTTCGTTTAATCGATAATTTTGAACTCGTGAATATTTCACGCGAAATCAAACCTATTGTATATTTTAAAAAATATAAAATCCTATTACAAGTAAGTGGATCGATCGCTGCTTTTAAAGCTGCTGCACTAGCATCTCAACTCATCCAAAACGGACACGAAGTCCGTGTTGTTTTTTCTAGTTCAGCGGAACAATTCGTTGGAAAAGCTACCTTTGAAGGCATCACAGGTAAACCGGTGCAATCTCAAATATTTGAAGAAGGTTCGATGATGGATCATATCCATCTTGCTCGATGGGCTGATATTGCTATTCTATATCCTGCATCCGCAAATCAAATCAATCGCATTGCTCTAGGATTGTCTGATGATCTTATTGGTGCACTTTCACTTGCTTGGCAAAAAAACAAACCCTATTGGATTTATCCAGCAATGAATCCCGAAATGTGGAACCACTCACGTACAGAGCAATCAATATCTGAAATTCAAAGTTGGGGAAGAACAATCTTTTCACCCGAAGAAGGTAGAACTGCATGTGGTGAGATTGGCCAAGGTCGGCTATTAGAACCTGAAACAGTTTTAATTCACCTCAATTCAATCTTAAATAAAAAAAATACTAAACGAATTTTAATTACGGCAGGCGGAACTATTGAACCCATCGATGCAGTTCGAGTCATCGGAAACACCAGCACGGGAGCAACAGGATCAAACATTGCTAAAGCATTATCAGAATCAGGGTTTCAAGTAGACCTTCTCCTTTCGGAAAGTGCCTTAAAACCTGACTTTTCTGGAAATTTATATCGATTTCGAACCTTTTCAGATCTAGAACATTTGATGAAAGAACTCCTGACGAATAACTCATATGAGTATGTCATCCATTCTGCTGCTGTAAGCGATTTTAGAGTTAAAAACATTGAACAATCCAAAATATCTTCGGATAAAGATATTTTTTTACAGTTAACTCCTAATCCAAAATTAATTCAAAAAATTAAACCACTCTCTAAAAATCCAAATATAAAAATTATTGCATTTAAATTAACTGCAAATGAACCTCAGTGGGATAAAGTTCAACTCAATAACTACTCATGCGCAGATTGGATTATACACAACGACATTTCAGGCATAGATCGATTAAACGGAGACCATCGAGGCACATTAATTAAAAACAGTAGCACTCATTGGAAATCAATAAATCATTTTACGAAAAATATAGGACTGATTGAAGAAGTTAAGAATTTAATTCTTTCAGAGGAGCACTTACAATGATTCTTGCACTTGATGTTGGTAATAGCCAAATATTTGGTGGTTTATTAGAACCTGTTAATCAAAATAATGAAGACTTCAATCTCACACCAAAAATTCATCTACGCTTCAGAAAAAATTCAAAATCAGGTGCGAGTTCAGATGAATATGGTCTATTTTTAAGACAAGTCATAAGAGAAAATGGGTACGATCCAAAGCAAATATCAAAAATTGCGATTTGCACCGTAGTTCCAGATATCATGCACTCCTTAAAAGGGGCCTGCCAAAAATACTTCAATTTAAATCCTTTTCTTTTGCAAGCCGGAGTTAAAACCGGTTTAAAAATTAAATATAAGAATCCATTAGAAGTTGGTTCAGATCGAATTGCAAACGCAATTGCTGGAGTAAACAGATATGTAAATAAAAATTTAATCGTTATCGATTTAGGAACAGCGACTACATTTTGTGCAATTTCAAAAGAGCGTGATTATTTAGGCGGTTCAATCATTGCAGGCTTAAGAATATCAATGGAAGCGCTTGAATCCAAAACCTCTCGACTACCTTCAGTTGAAATTCTGAATCCAGAAAACTCTATCGGAAAATCCACCGTAGAAAGTATTCAAAGCGGACTTTATTATAGCCATCTTGGTGCAATGAAAGAATTAATTAAAAAATTCACTCTAGAAGCATTTCAAGGTGAAAAGCCTTATATTATAGGCACTGGCGGATTCTCACTATTGTTTTCTAAAGAAAAAATATTTGACGCAGAAATACCCGATCTCGTTCTACTAGGATTACATGACGCCCTTTTTATGAACCAATAGATTTATTTTTAAAATCTCAACAACACCGTGCTCTTTTCTTTTCATTTTTTAGAATTATGAGAATGTATCGACGGCTGTATAAACTTAATTTTTTTACGGAGGAATAAATATGAAACTTTATTATAATTTACTATCGACTAATTCAAGACGAGCACTTGCAGCAGTCTATCATGTCGATCAAAAAATCGAATTACAGAGTGTAGATTTTACGACTGGATTTATTGAATCTAGCGAATTTATGAAATTAAATCCAAATGGAATGCTTCCAGTACTTCAAGATGGAAATTTTAGCCTTTGGGAATCTAATGCGATCATGCAATACGTTTGTACAAAGTTTAACAATACTTCAATTTACCCAACAGATTCACAAATGCGTGCTGACATTAACCGCTGGCAGTTTTGGGTGATGTCACACTTTGGTCCTGCTTGTGATACACTGATGTGGGAAAATATGATGAAAAAAATGTTTGATGCTGGATCACCAGATGCTACTAAAGTTGCAGAAGCTACAGAAGAATTTCATACTTACGCAAAAGTATTAGATCAGCATTTAAGCTCGAATTCGTATTTAGTTGGAAACTCTTTAACCATTGCTGATTACTCGGTAGCCGCTAATCTTACCTATTTTCAGCAATCTCATTTTCCAATCCAAGGATATTCAAATATTTTAAATTGGTATAAAAAAGTTGAATCTCAAGATGCATGGAAAAAATCAGCTCCTAAATTCTAAGTAATCATCTTTTAACACAGTAGTGTTTTATGACACTACTGTGTTATATTTATATTGTTACTCGATAAGTTTGAATATATATCTAAATAAACTCATGCACTAAACTTATCGAAAGAATCCTTGTGCTTAAAAAAACTTTAAATTTTCTTCAATGTCCTCACTGCAATCAAAAGCTATTTCTTAAAAATGAAAAATTCTATAAAAAGACTACTGAAATAACTTCTGGCACGTTATTTTGTAAAAAATGTAAGTCCTGTTTTCCCATATTAGCTGGCATAGCAATCATCGTATCAGATATCGCAAGCTACTTAATCGAACATGTTAAAGGAATTTCAAGAGTTGTTCCTGATTCACTTATTCCAAAGCAATTTTTAGCTGATTATCTTGAAGCAAAATCTCAGTTACAACAAGAACATATCGATGAAGATCTAGAGTCCGAGAGGGTCGTGTCTCTTTATTTCATGAATCAATATTTTGAATCAAAACAGGATTGGTACCATTCGACTTCGGGAAAGACGAATGAACTCATTCAATCATTAATTAAAGAGTATTGGGATCAATCGCCTCTATCAATTATTTCTAAGTGGATTCGTGAAATAAAAGATCAACCTCAAAATATTCTTGAACTCGGTTGCGGGGTTGGATCATTAGCAAATAAATTAAAAAACAATTCTGATTTCTACCTCGGCGTTGATTCATCTTTTGCTAGCGTGGCATTAGCGAGATATTTAAACTTGGGATCGAATCACCCAGATAAAATTAAAATTCCAAATGAATTATTAAATGGCTCAATTTCACATCCTATAAAGCCACTTTGTAAAAAGTATTTTGACGAAAAATGTGATTTTATTGTTTGTGATATTGAAAAACTACCGATTATAAATAATACATTCAATCTATCGATAGCGTTAAATGCAATCGATATGCTTTATGATCCGACTACTTTACCTAAGATTCAGAATAAAGTTACTATAAAAAATGGTTACTCCATTCAAAGCAGTCCTTACATCTGGCATGAACAAATTGCTAAATCTTTAAAAAAGAACATACCCAAAAATATAACGGATTCAGCTCAAGCAGTTCAATGGCTATACGAAAAATCTGATTTTAAAATATTAAAGTCCATCGAAAACCATCCCTGGCTTTTTTTTAAAAATGTAAGACAACTTGAGATCTACTCTGTACATCTTTTTTTATCACAACTAAAATAATATACTTTAAACAAACAGGATTTAAATAAACCCATGAACTCTAGAAAATTTATCAAAAATAAACCAGTTACACCGCAAAAATATGAACTCTACGAATACTCTGTTCAAACACCGCGCTTGCACGCAGAAACTTTTGCAATGATGTATGTTGAACTTTTAGGAAAAGCTGCAAAAGTACTTCGTGAAGATTTTTGTGGAACATTTGCTATTTGTTGTTCTTGGGTGAAAATGCGTAAACAAAACATATCCATTGGACTCGATCTCGATCCAGAACCGATTGATTATGGAAAAAGAAATCATTTATCTAAATTAAAACCATCTCAACAAAAGCGTGTTTTAATTTTACAAAAAAATGTTCAGCAAAAAACTATTCCAAAAGCCGACATAGTGTCTGCATGTAATTTTTCATTTTGTATTTTTAAAACTCGTAAAGATTTAAAAAAATACTTTAAAGCAGCATTTGATTCTTTAAATAAAAAAGGAATTTTTGTTCTTGAAATGGCCGATGGCCCTGGAATGATTAAAACAATGAAAGAAAAAACCGAATTCAAACATCCAAAACATGGACGCTATACTTATATTTGGGATCAAAAATCTTTCGACCCGATTACACATGACGCCGAATACGCAATTCATTTCTATTTAAAAAATGGAATTAAAATGAAAAATGTTTTTACTTACGATTGGAGACTCTGGACGATACCTGAGATTACAGATCTCATGAAAGAAGTGGGATTCAAAGAAGCCCATGTATATTGGGAGTTGAGTAAAGACGGTGAAGGAACTGGAGAATATGCCCGTCAGAAAAAAGGCGAAAATGATTATGCTTGGGTTGTGTACGTAGCTGGTGAAAAGAAATAAAATAGATAAGAAATTACAATGAGGAAAACTATTCTGATCATACAAAAATTCTCAAAATATCTTAAATTATTTTCTTGTACTAATTTTTCTTGAAAAATATTCCTTTAATAGATCATCAACAATGGGTTTAAACTCATTGTTTGCATTTTTAATCCGTTTGATTAATTGAAAATTAACTTCTTCTTTAATTTTTGTATTTTTATAATCATAAATCGCTTCTCGCCAATCACTTTGTACACCTAAAATAAGAGCATCCGGATGGTTATCTATGCTTTCATCAATCCATTTACCATTGATGGCTCTTGTAAAATCACCGTTCCAATTTTTATCTTCAAATTCCAATTCAAATTTTAATATTCTTGATTTGATATCGGGTCTTTTTCGATTAGTTGAAACAACCAAGTCTGGACTGACTTCATCGTTTGCATAATAAATATTCATTTCAACATTAATTTTTTTAGGGCTTATATTTTTCCAACTCATTTCATACTTATAAATTGGATAATTCCAGACGCCTTCACCTGGATCTAAATCTGCCTCTAGGAGTTTACCTTTATCAATCGTCATCGATAGAGCTTTCATAAAGTCTTTAGGATTCACATCTTCATAAGCCTCAAGGGAATTTTCACTTGCCTCATGATATGCATTACCCATTGCAAGTTCATCAGGAATAAAAAATTGAGCACCATTATAAATCGTTGCAAGAATTCCCTTAATGTCGGCGGGTTTAAATCGTATTCCTTCAATGACACGATCCTTAGTTGGTTCAACATAGTCGAATGTCGACAATGCCCATCCGATGCACTTACCAGAAAAACCACTCATTTCGTAAAAGCGATGATTTACATTATTTCCAATGTAATGAATGTCTAATTCGTTTTTTGTTGCTGTAGCATATTGTAGTGCTGGAGCTTGACCTTGATACATTTTTTCAATACGACGTTTTACAAAAAGATCGAATTTTAAAAGTGGCGGTAATTGTACTTCTTCATACACTGTAACTTTTTCAATTAAATGAACACATTCA
>CAZPTV010000009.1:0-13132 GCA_964589335.1 uncultured Bacteriovoracaceae bacterium | reverse complement strand
GTAACTCATGAAATATTTTTTTTCATTTAATTTTCTCAGGAATTTTAAAATAATAATCAAATTTCTCTGATATTCTTGGAACATTTAGAAATCCACTGCCCGTAATATGAGCCATACCTGATACAGATTTACCTAATTTCTTATTCAAATCCTCAATTGCACGGACATAAATTTTAGTCGGTTGAAAGACTCTTTTTAAAAGTTGTTTCTCATTTTTTTTAATTAATTTTCGAATCAATGAAAACCCATTACTATGAGGACCACTGCTTTCAATGCCAATGAGTACATCTCCCGCTTGCACACGAGTTCCATCTAAGATTTGTTTCTTATCTAAAATTCCAACCGCAAATCCAGCCAAATCATATTCACCTTTTTTATACAAATCTGGCATTTCTGCTGTTTCTCCACCAATCAATGCAACTTTTCCTTGCACACAACCCTTCACAATTCCTTTTAGAATTTTTGTGGATGTCGCTAGCTCTAACTTTCCAGTTGCGAGATAATCTAAAAAGAAAAGCGGCTGAGCCCCAACACAAATGAGGTCATTGACTGACATTGCCACCAGATCGATTCCCACACTATCATGAACACCTGTTTCAAAAGCGATTTTTAATTTTGTACCCACACCGTCTGTCGTAGCAGCAATGTATCGATGATCATCTATTTTATATAATCCAGCATAACCGCCTATGCTTTTATAAACATTTTTGTTCATTGTTTTTTTTACAAGACTTGAAATGATCGAAGTAAAGCGATCCGCTTTAACTATATCAACACCAGCTTTCTGATATGCAGTTTTATTTTTCATATTTTAATGTTTAAAGTGACGTTTACCAGTAAATGCCATTGATATTCCTAACTCATCAGCTTTTGAAATAACTTCATTATCTTTAATACTACCCCCTGGCTCAATCACATATTTAAAACCTGAATTTGCAATTTCTTCAATACTATCTGGAAATGGGAAAAATGCGTCTGAAACGACAACAGATCTTTCAAATGCATCTTGATATGGCTTTAATATTTCTAGTGCCTTTGGCATTGCAAGTCTTCTGATTGCATCAACTCGATTGGGTTGTCCGCTTCCTGCACCTACAAGTTGATAACCACCATCTTTATTTAAATATACAACTGAAATGGCATTAGACTTCAACCACTTTGCGGCAGCGATTCCAAATCTGGAAAGACCATATAATTCTTTTGGATATTTTATCTTTGTTTTACTTTCAAACTCCTCATGAATAAAACCATCAATTGATTGGACTAAAGTACCACCTTCAACTCGTGTTCTCGTCCATCGGTCACCTTTAGCGATATCTAAAAATCCTGGCTTGATTTTAATAAAACGAAGCTTCTTCTTATCACGCATTAATGTCTCAAGAACACCCTCTTCAAATCCAGGCGCAATCAATACCTCAATAAATTTCTTTTTAAATAATTGTAAACATTCCATTGTCACTTGAGCCGAAAAAGCCACGACTCCACCAAACGAACTAATCGGATCTCCGCTCCATGCACGTTCAAAGGCATCTGCCATTGAAGGAGCTGTCGCTAATCCACAAGGATTATTGTGTTTTACGATTGCACATGCACCATGACCTTTGGGTGCTAAGTGTGAAACATCGAGCATTGCACCAAAAGCAGCATGTGCATCTAATATATTATTATATGACAACTCAAAATTTCTGACTTGAGACTCTTCTAATGAACTTCCCCAATCGAGCATTGATCTTTTTTCAGTTACAAAATATGAACGTTGGTGTGGATTCTCTCCATATCGCAGCGTATTTCTAGCAAACGCCTCTGCGATTGCTTGATCATATTCATGTACATGTTGAAATGCCTTAACCATCAAATATTTTCTTGTTTCTAGTGAAATTTCACAAGAATATGTATTGAGTTCAACTAATATTTTTTCATAATCTGCCGGATCCGTAATTGCACAAACATTTAAATAGTTCTTCCCTGCAGATCGGATCATTGTAGGACCACCGATATCAACCTTTTCAATTAAATGCGGAGGTAACGTCGTAGGATCTTCATTTGTTTTTTCGACTTCTGATTCAAACGGATAGAAATTACAAATCACTGCATCGATTGGCTCAATCCCGTTCTCTTTAGCTTCTTGAATATGTTTTGGATTTTGACGATCATACAGAATGCCACCCTGAACTTTAAATGTTAAAGTCTTGATTCTACCATCTAATATTTCTGGTGTTCCAGCCCATTCTTCGATAGATCGAAATGGTATGCCCCCTCGTTTTAGTGCAGCAGCAGTTCCACCTGTTGCGATAAGTTCGACACCGTTTTGATGCAAGCCTCTTGCAAACTCTTCTATGAAACTTTTATCGGAGACACTAATAATCGCTCGTCTGATCTTAATTGAATTTTTCATTTTGAATCCTCTAATAGTTTTTCATAAGCACTTTCAAAAAACATTGTTCCTAAAGGTAAATTCTTAATATTTTTTTCAGGATGCAATTCATTACACCAAAAAGCTTCTGGATGCGGCATCATCCCAAACACCCTACCTTGATAAGCAGTAATTGCTGCAACTTTATTCCACGAACCATTTACATCTTCTTCATAACGAAGTACGCATGCACCGCTCTCCATCGCTTGAGTAGCCTTAGTTTCATTTAAAAATTGCAAACGACCTTCACCATGGCGAATGGGCAATTCAATCTCGCGATATCCGTTTTTCAATAACTTATCCGTAAATATACTTTTACCTATTATCTGCAAACGAACCCATCGATCTAAAAAATGTCCTTGCTGATTATGTGCTAAGGCAACTTCTGTACCGAATTCATTTTTAAATACACCCAATTGAGTCATGACTTGAAATCCATTACATATTCCAAACAGCGCACCTTTATTGTTCAAGTAATTGTTTAACTTATTGCCAAAACCATGCTTGATTTTAATAGAAAGTATTTTCCCTGAACCTAATTCATCACCAAATGAAAATCCCCCAGGAATAACGATTAAACTTATTCCTTCGAGCGGATTTGATTTTGATTTTAATAAATCGTTTATATGTTCAATTTTAGATTTAAATCCTGCCGATACTAAAGCGTTTTGAGTTTCAATTTCACAATTCAATCCATCCCCAGCAAAAACCAAAGCATTTAATTTAGAGTGAATGCCCATAGGCAACCTCCAAATCTTTAACCTTCCATTTAGCATGATTCATTTGTAATTCACCCGTATGATTAATCGTTCCGATTTGTTTACAAAAATAATCTTCAAATTCTTTGGAAAGATCGACATTAGTCGAGATTACAAAAGATGCAGCTGGTTCTAAGAATAATTCATCTTCTTTTATAGATATATTTATATTTAAACCCAAACCTGTACCAAAAAGCATCTCAGAAGTTGCAACAAGCCATCCACCATCTGAAACATCATGAATGCAACCAATTGTTTTATTCATAATCAAAGCGTGGAGTTTTTTATAATATTCTTTTAACCTAATAAAATTTAACACAGGTAGATTTTGACTTGTGTACTTGAGCAGTCCATCATTCTTTTCTTGCCCACTTATCCAATAAACATATTTATATTTATCTGAAAAATAATTTAAAGGACAATTTTTTGTATTCTGTATCTTTGCCATTGCCGTTATCAGTACGGTTGGTGGAACGCTAATTTTAATACCATTCATTCGATAATCGTTTTTCATTGAGTCTTTACCCGAAACAAACGGAATTCCACACTTTATTGCTGCATTGTAAATACGTTCACAGGTAAGAACCAATGCACCACACTTATCTTTAGCGTCTGGATTATTTTGAGACTCCATTGGATCAGGCCAACAAAAGTTATCAACTAGTACCATATGTTCCGGATCTCCGCCTGCTGCAATCGTATTGCGAATTGCTTCGTCAACAGAACATTCAGCTGCTGCTTTAACATCTAAATTTACAATGGATGGTGCCAATCCAAGACCAACTGCAATTCCTTCAAATGAATCTTTATTTAAAACCAAAGCGCCACCGTCATTTGGACTCATGCGGTTTGGTGATCCATAAGGTTTTTGAATCGTTCTCGCTTGAACTTCATGGTCATATTTTTCAATAACAGGTCTACGAGTACGTACATTTGGATGAGCAAGGGCAATGACCAATGCCTTCTCTAAATTTTCATTTGTTGTCACAGGAATAAATTTTTTATATTTATCTGGATTTTTCACATGTGCGTTTAATTTCATTTTAGGAACACCGTCATGTAAAAATTGCATTTCTAGCTTACCAACTGTTTTTCCTTTAAACAAAATATGAAAGTATCCTGAATCTACAAACTTACCCAACACAGTACTTTCAACACCACGTAAAATAGAAAGTTCCAAAAATGCATCTTTATTTTCGGGTGCAACGGCAAATGACATTCTTTCTTGAGATTCACTAACCGTTAATTCAAAAGGTTGTAAGCCTGGATATTTTACAGGACACAAACCAACATCTAATTCAGCACCGCCCTGGTTTCCACATAACCTTGCAAGCTCACCGATACTTGAGGACAACCCTCCCGCACCATTATCAGTTACTGCTCTAAATAGTTTTTTGTCACGCGCCTCTAATAAAAAATCTGATACTCTTTTCTGCGTTAATGGATCGCCTAATTGAACCGCTGATACAGGCGAATTTTCATTCATCTCGAGCGAACTAAATGTAGCCCCATGAATACCATCTTTTCCAACTCTCCCACCACTAACGATAATTAAATCTCCAGGAAGAATTTTTTTATCAATCAATTCTGTTTCATTGATACCACCAGGAATGAGACCGATTGTTCCACAGAAGACAAGTGGCTTTCCTAAAAAATGATCGTGATGTACGATCGCTCCCGTAACAGTTGGAATACCGCTTTTATTTCCACCATGTTCAATACCCGTACGAACACCATCTAAAATTCTTTTGGGGTGGTGTAACCCTGCTGGAAGTGATTCACCATTTTTACCATAATCTAATGGTCCAACACAAAAAACATCTAGATTTGCAATGGGCTTTGCACCTAATCCAGCTCCTAAAATATCTCTGTTCACACCTACAATACCTGTAAGTGAGCCGCCATAAGGATCAAGGGCGGATGGTGAGTTATGTGTTTCAACTTTAATCGCACACTTAATCTTGTCAGTTATCTGTATAATTCCAGCATTATCATCAAACACTGAACACAAAAATGGTGATTTAATTTTTTCTGTCGCCCCTTTAATATAAGTTTTAAATAACGACTTTACAGTGTGCGGTAATTCTACATCATTACGGTCATTCACAATATTTATGTCAGCAGAAAATATTTTATGTTTACAATGTTCAGACCATGTCTGAGCGAGCACCTCAATTTCAACATCCGTGCATTTTTTATTCATTTTTTTAAAGTAGTTTTGTATTGCTAGACATTCATCTTCAGATAGTGCCCAAAGACTTTGATCAGAAAGAGCTTTCATTTGAGATACTGACATTTCTCGAAAATCAAATTCATGAACGATTGGCTCTGACATACCTGCATTGACATCGATCCAGTTTGGATGTTGGTATTGTTTCGATAATTTTAAAATCTCATCTTTTGACTTCACTTCACAGCACTCGATTAATTCATTATAAAATACTGTTTTTGAATACCGCACAATACTTTCGAATGGATTTTGTATTGAACTATTTTTCTCTAGACCAACCCAATACCTTAAACCACTTCGGATATTATATTTTTTATTTAAAACAAGTTCTAAAACCTCTGAAAAAGCATTCGCTGTATTGTCTGTAACACCTGGTTTGTAAAACTTCTCAAGACTATACCAATTTAAATCTAGATTTAAATGATCGATTGAAATCGAACTAAAATATATCTGCTGAAACGGATCACTTAATATTTCTTTTTGAATGATTTGCTTCAAATGCTCTTCGTTGTCATTTTGATTTAATAAAATCCAATACAATTCACTTGTCCTAAACTGAATCGATTTTTCACTCATCCATTCAGAATAAAATATCGGCAACTCATCCAATGCTTTTTTTGCACGATGATCCCATTCATTAGTGCTAGGAATTCGCTCAACATATAGAACTTTGTTCTTATGTGAACTGGACATATCTATCCCCTTTATTTTTGCTATAACTCTTACTTGATAATATTTTTTTCAATGCAAAAGTATAAACACGATGTTCAATCTGCAAGCCTCGTTCTTCAACTTGTTCACTTGTTTTACAATCAGAAATATCAAAGGCCTCCTGATAAATAATTGATCCTGAGTCTATTCCTTCGTCTACAAAGTGAACGGTTACTCCGGTAGATTTTGCCTTTGAATCAAATGCTTTTTTATATGCATTTTCTCCAGGAAAATTGGGGAGCATAGAGGGGTGGATGTTAATAATATTACTCAACCCGATTTTTGTATTTGTAAATTTTTTGATGAATTCTTTAGATAAGATACGCATATATCCACATAATAAAATATAGTCCGGTTTGTATTTATCTAAGACCATCAGGATTGGCTTTTCGTGCTCATCATGACTTAGATCCTTATGGTTTTCAAATATATGAAATGGAATTGAAAAACTTTTAGCAACATCAATTGCTCTTGCTCTTGAGTTATTTGTAATGAGGCCCTCTATTTGAAGTGGCAAAGAATTATTTTTACATGCATCTGCGAGTGCTTGAAAATTACTTCCTCTTCCGCTTGCCATAACAATTGCACGTTTTTTTGTCATAAATCACCAATATCTTTACGATATTGCATACCTTCAAATTGATTGGTTTGCATGAATTCTATAATATCTTTTTGTGCCTGTTTCATCTGATCGTTTAAAGTGGTTGCATAATATACGCGTCCACCAGATGTAACAAATTGGTTGTTTTGCTTTTTCAATCCTGCAGTAAATATTTTAATATTATTATTTTTAAGATTGATATGGAGGGGTTTGTTAACGATTGGTTTTTCAGGATAACCCTCGCTCACAGCAGCGACAGTCATTGCATGATGAGCATTGAATCTAATCGGATTGGATTTAATGTAGTTATTTAAATTCTCACGCGCAGTATTGTAGAGCAACATTGCCAAATCACTCTCTAAACGCATCATTAATACCTGTGTTTCAGGATCACCAAAACGCGTATTGAACTCTAAAACAGAAAATGATTCAAGGTCATTTGATATCATTAAGCCTGCATATAATATTCCAGAAAAATGTATTCCACGTTTCTTCATTTCTTGTAAAACTGGAGTAAATATTTTTTCAGATATTTCATTTGTCTTTTCTTCAGATAACCAAGGCACTGGACTATATGCACCCATTCCTCCAGTGTTTGGACCTTGATTCCCATCGAGCAATTTTTTATAATCACAAGCTGCGCCTATAAATTCCCAATCTATTCCATCACAGATTGCAAACAAACTAACCTCTCGCCCTTCTAAATATTTTTCAATTAAAACGGGTCTTAATAATTGAGAGAATTTTTTTTCTTCAAATATCTCTTTGAGAAAATGCAAAACTTCATCTTGGTTTTTACAAATTCTTACACCT
Organism: uncultured Bacteriovoracaceae bacterium; assembly: GCA_964589335.1. Taxonomy (GTDB): domain Bacteria; phylum Bdellovibrionota; class UBA1018; order UBA1018; family UBA923; genus CAZPTV01. The sequence goes on along the minus strand of CAZPTV010000009.1, from coordinate 5,606 downwards.
TTTCCAAGCGCTAAACCGTCATACTTAACGACTTGTGGAAATGGTATTTGTGATGAAATATTTAAATATGTATCGATATTGTTTACTTCAAAATAGCGAGCAGTTGGTATATTTGCAGCAATCATTATTTCTTTTGCAAAGGATTTGCTCCATTCTAACTTTGAAGCATCTTTCGAAGGACCAAAAACCGAAAAACCTTTTGCTTTTAATAAATTTACAGCCCCTGCCGCCAAACAATCATCGGGACCAACAACTATCAAATCATATCCATTACACTTTGCAGAAATGGGTTCGATATTGAAATTGCCCTGGTCATCAAATAATTTAATTCCAAGATCGATTTCAATTTCAGGTTCCATCCCAGCATTTCCCGGAATGCAAATCACGTTTTCAACAAAATTTGATTTTAATAATTTATACGACAGTGCATGTTCTCTTCCACCTGATCCTAAAACTGCAACTTTAATTTTTTTTACATTCATCTGTAATCTAAGTTCAGACAGTGAAGGTCCATTATTTGAATTTGTGATCCAAGAAGCCAAACCAGAATAAAGCATTTCAACGGTACGTTTTTGTTGGATTGGTAAAAATTCTGGATTTCTACCAGACTTTTTCATGCGATCTTTCCAATCACCGCCTCGTTTTTTTTCTAAATTTAAAGCGCGATACCAATCAGTATTTCTATAGTAACTACGTAAATATTCTTTGGAGAGTTGTAATTCTGTAACAGGATCAATTAAACGCAATTCATCTGGACCGATAGAATCGACCAGAACAAATTCATCGTTCTCAATTGCCCATTCTAATTTTCCATCCCAAAGTTCTAACCCAATTTCTGAAAAAGCATCATGCAAATAAATTGCAATTGTTTGTGTACGGTGAATGAGTTGAGTAATATCTACAATAGATAAACCAGATATTTTTAGTGCTTCATCTAAATGCAAGAGCCGATCTCGGTCTTCTAGTTTTGTATAAAGTTCAATCATTGGCTCAACAAAACGCGTTCCTGCATTCATGTCTGGAAATCGATCAAGAATACTAGAACCTATAGGTGCACCAAACCGAAAAACAACTTCAAGTGGAATTAAACTCAATTTATCCGAAGTGCGTATTGGGTATTCGTACTTATATTTACCATTTTCTAATGTTTGATTGGGACGGTAAATTTCACACTTACGAACTGAAAATGAATTAGTTCCAGTTCTCTTGAGATAATGATTAAGAACTCCAGATGTAGCAAATAGTTCGAGCGTTGGTTTAAGTTTTAAACTTAAATCTTTATTTTTCTTGAGATAACTTGAACACTCGTAAAAGCCAGTCCACGTTTTAGGTGAACTTAATTTTTCGAAAAAATATGCTCCAATTTCAGCAAGAGCATTCCCTTTATTTGAAATCGTGTCAGGCATCTTACCCCAATCAAATACGGAGTAATCATCAGTAAATTCAAAACGTACGGTTTCAGGGCTGAGTTCATAAACGTTCTTCACACTTCCGGCATAGAGAAGCCGCGAGGTCATGAATGCCCTGCTCTTTCTTGTTTTCGAAGCTCTACAAACCTTTTAGCTTCTGAAACCTCTGTCGGATATTTACCATTCAAACAAGCCATGCACGGATTTTTTACCTTACTATTGCTAGAAATCGAAATTGCAGACTTTAATCCCTCAATCGTTTGATAGACCACACCATCAGCACCAATAGATTGAGCTACTTTTTTTTCTAAGTCTTCAATGGAATCTGCTTCATCTTTTAATTCTTTTCCACCCGCAATAAGTTCAGCAACATCGGGAAAATCAATTCCATAAAAACATGCATTTCGAATAGGTGGACATGTGCTCACAAAATATACTTTATTGGCACCGGCATCACGAACAAGTTGGACTAATTTTTTAGACGTTGTTCCACGCACTATTGAATCATCAACAAGAATAACATTCTTTCCTTTGATTTCTGATTTAATGGGGTGGAGTTTTAAATCTACGGCTTTTTCTCGTTTAGATTGGGAGCCTAATATAAAAGTTCTAGTAATATATCGATTCTTAATAAGAACATCTCGATATGGAATTCCTAGCTCTTCGGCTATTGCAGTCGCTGCAGGTCGAGCCGTATCGGGTACTGGAATCACGACATCCGCACTGACTTCGCCTTTACGCATTTTATCACGAATGATTTTTGATAGATTTTTACCAAGCATTAAACGAGTTCCGTGAACCGGTGCACCTTCGATTTCACTTTCAGCACTTGCAAAATAAACCCACTCAAACATACATGGACGGGCATCACTCTTTCCATCTAATTTTGAAGTTAGTATTTTGGAATGCAATTTACTGCTTTTATCTATAAATAATATTTCACCAGGCTCTAAATTTCTCTCTACTGTATAGCCCAAGAATGACATCGGTGAAGTTTCACTTGCCACCATGTAAACATTTTTACCGTCTACTATTTTTTTTCCCAAGAGAAGTGGTCTAATCCCATGAACATCTCTAAATGCAATGAGGCCAGCTTCTGCAATCAATCCAACGATACTATAACTTCCACTGACTTCGTTAAATACAGATTGTACCGCTTTTGTAATATGCTCAAAACTTGTGCCTTCTAATTTTTGTGAAATCCAATTTAAAATTGCCTCTGTATCTGAACCCGTCAAACACCGAACACGCATTTCCTCTTTGAGTTTGTCTTTAATTTTAGGATAGTTCGCAATATTTCCATTATGAACGATGCCTATTCCATATGGATAATTTGATAAAAATGGTTGTACTTCAGAAAGTACACCCTTACCTATTGTTGAGTAGCGCGTATGACCAATGGCAAATGAACCTTTCAAGTTTTCAATTTGTTCACGATTAAAAACCGATTCAACTAAACCAATATTTTTTGTTAAGTGAAGATTTTGTGAAGTTTGTGCTTTAAAGTCGAATGATAGAATCCCCGCGGCATCTTGCCCGCGATGCTGAAGCGTTATTAAGCCTAAGAATACATCTTTGGCTGCTTCATCCAAACCAACAACCCCGATGACTCCGCACATGTTATGAACTTACTTTTTTAGATCTTATTCGACAAGAAATGGTTCAATTTATTTACATGACGTTTTGCAAAAATTTTAAGTATTCCGATTTCATTTAAACTGAATATTGTTTGGCACTTTAAATAATTATAATAAATTTCACGAAAATTTTTACATTAGCGCATATCTATATGATATTATTAGTTAATTATAATTTATGAAAATTTGACAATGCGCGTCTAGATGGTTATACAAGTTAAACTTTAATCAACTCTAAGCCTGAAGTTAGAAATAATTGAGGGCTCTCTAGAAAGGAATAGTCTCAATTATGACTTCACCGTTCGCTCCAAAAAGTCCAAAAACAATACTTTCCACACTTGTCTTCTGTGCAGCACTTTTACAAGCCTGCTCACCCGCTCCAAGACATCAATTAACTAATGAAGAAAAAGCTGCGGATCTTCAGTGGCTCTATTCTCAGTTCAATGAAAATTATGCTCCATTAAAATATAAAGAGCAACGTTATCAATTTAATTTTGAAACTGTAAAAGCAGAGGCATTAGAAAAATCAAAAACCACTGCTTCAAATGAAGACTTTTATCGCTTGATGTACGGGGTTGTTGCACAAGTTAGGGACGCTCACACCGCCGGTTCGATCAGCAATTCAAGTTTACCCAATAGAACTCAAGTCGCTTACTTAGGTTTCAGCGGAAAAAGAAATGGTAACATGCTTGAAGTTACCGAATTACTTCCTACGATTAAAAAGGCAACAAATTACCCAATTGCAACTGGTGATAAAATAATTAAATTGGGTGGACGAGAATTGCCTGCCATTATACGTGAAGATTTTGTAAAAATAAGAAATACTGGGAACGATCAATCCAATCTTACGTTTTTTATAAATAGAATTTTTAATCGCGTATCGACATCGAGTTTTATGCCGTCTGAACAAGACGCAGTGTTAACCGTTTTAAAATCTGGAGAATCTGATCTTAAAAAAGCTCAAGAAATAACACTACCATGGATCGTTAAAGATTTAACCGTTTTCTCCCAAGAACAAAATGAAGCAAGTGAAAAGAAATCTTCTGATGACACGAGCGATTCAATTGTAAATCCTTTTGCGCTTGGTTTAGCTGCTATGTCTAATCCTGAAGCTTGGTCACTGGATTTACTTCCTGGTTTATTTAAAGCCATCCAAAGAAACCAACCTGGATTTGACTTTATGAATACATTTGCATTTGTTGATGATTCACTTGAAATCCAATCAGATTTAGTTCGTACTGCACTAAAAAATTATGGCAGAGCCATGAAAACAAAAGGAGTCCTTGTTGCAGGATTTAATGCAGACGATGACGAAGCTGAAACTCCAACAGACGAGTTGAAAAAGAAAAGAAACATTCCAACTGATGTCTTGTGGGTAAATGAAGCTAAAACTTATCCTACATTTATTTCAATGGAATCCGTAAAAGATAGTAAGGGCACCGACACAGGTAAGGAAGAAAAAGTAGCAACAATGTACTTAAATACTTTTAGTCCTGAAAGTTCTTCGAAAACAGTTCTAACTGAAGTGAAAAACACTCTGCGAATTCTTCAAATTCAAGGTGTAAAGAATTTGATTATTGATTTACTCGATAATGGCGGAGGTTCATTACAGTTAGGTCTGCAATTATCCCAGCTATTAAATAAAGATAAAATTACACTTCCTGGAATACAATTCAAATTAAGTGAAACCTGGATTGATGATTTTGAAAAAGATTCATTAAATTCAGACAATGATTACGATAAAGAAAAAGCTCGCAGAATTCATGCTGCACTTAAAACGGATAAAGACTCTGGAAAGTGGCTTTCGACGAACTTTAATTCTAAAGAATTAGTTTCTGAAATAATCACAGCAAATTCTGACATAAAAGAAAATTTTAAAATTGTACTTATGGTCAATGAAATGTGTGCTTCAATGTGTGATATCTTCAGTGCAACATTGCAAGACAATAAAATGGCTACAATCGTTGGACAACAAACTATGGGCGCAGGAGGAAATGTAGTTGAGCATTCTGATGCACCCAATTCACACTTCAAAGTACGCCAAACTGAATCACTCATTACACGTGCTGATGGTAGCTACATTGAGAACAATGGAATTAAACCAGACGTTGAAATTGCAACTTATGAAAATATAACAACGAAATATGATAAGGTTCGTGAAGCTGCGATCAAAGCGATCCTTACAGTACCTGCTAATGAGTAAGTTAAATAATAAAATACATATTTTAATCCTGCAGCATCCGCAGGAAAAGAAAAAGGAGCTGTCTTCAGCTCCTTTACTTTTGTCTAGGTTAGAAAACATCACGATAAAACCGACTCTTTCAACTCCAAATTTATCTAGAGCTCTTGGCAGAAATGCAGAGCCTTCTAAATGGGCAGTTTTATTTCTAGGTACAAAAAAGAGTTCTGAAAATTTGAATGAAGTTTTTAATCTTGTTGATCGAAACAACCGTGTATTAAATTATAAAGAAACACCACTAGAAGGCATTGTTGTATTAGATGGAAATTGGAAACAATCAAAAACTCTTTGGTGGAGAAATTCTTGGCTCCTAAGATTAAA
>CAZPTV010000008.1:0-13156 GCA_964589335.1 uncultured Bacteriovoracaceae bacterium | reverse complement strand
ATTCTGGATTATAAATAATAGAGGCGCCTGATTTAACAATCAGATCAATGTCTTCATCATTTAAATGCACACCATGCGCGCAAACTGGTTTTAAGTTTAAAAATCCAAGATCAAAAAGTCTTTTTGTAGGAGTTTTTCCAAATTGTTTTAAAGAATCTAAAATTTCAGTTTCAGTTTCTGCTAGGTGAATTTGTAATTTTAAATTATGTTTCTCTGAAAAATTCATCGCTTTCTTTAATGTATCGTCATTGCAAGTATAAGGTGCATGTGTAGCAACGCTAATTTTTACTCGAGAATGATTTTTGTACCTCGAAATATTATCTTCAAGAATACGGTAATCTGAATCATTTTTGGATGGATTATCTGGGCTTGGAAAATCTAATATCGCTTCACCGGCAAAACCTCGAACCCCTGTGCGGTCGATCATTTCAGCAACTTTATCTGAAAAATAATACATATCACATACGGTTGTTGTGCCAAAGCGAATGCTCTCAGCAATTGAGAGCATTGTTCCAATTTCAACAAACTCTGGATCTAATATTTTTGTTTCTAAAGGAAGTATGGTTTTAAAAAGCCAATCATGAAACGGAACATCTTCAGAAAGGCCACGCATAAGACTCATCGTTAAATGAGTATGTGAATTGATCAGGCCCGGTATGACAATGTGGTTCGATGCGTCTAACCAGTCTTTTGTATCTGTTTTTAAAATTGGATCAGAATTGATTGAAATTATTTTACCGTTTTGAATTCCAATAAACTGATTTTCCAATACCAAAAATTTTGGATGTGCTGATAAAAGACAATATCGAGAATGAATGGCTAGATCGTATTTATGCATTTTTCAGATTGCAGAATCCGACTTTTTCACTCTTTTTTCAAGTTATAAAAAAACCGTGGCTTATAAAAACCACGGTTTTTAAGTGAGTTCTTCAATGAAAAAAAATTAAATACCGCAGCGTCCGAATTGGAGTGCTTGTCTAATATAATAAACAGCATTTGACTGACTGTCTTGGCAACCGGTACCGCTAGGGTATCCGATACCTCCAACCTTTACGTAGTAATTACACGCACAAGTTGGACATCCCCCTGAAATAACGCAAAAACCTATACCCCCTAAGGCATGTTGAAATAGTTGATAGTCGGGAAGGCTTAAGTAGTAAGCTGCACTTCCGCCGCCGCCAGGACCACCGCGATTACATGTAACGGTAACAGGACCATTATAAGTATTTAAAGTAACTTGCTGTCCGCTTCGTAAATCATAATAAGTTGTATCCGGCTCGGCTGCGTAGGTTGTTTTCATAAAAGCTAAGGTCAATCCAAGAAACACTAGCATTGAGTAAATTATTTTCATTTTTTCTCCTTTAATTATTCTCGTTCAATAAATAAAAATATTTTGAATTTTTAAATAGAAAGCATGTTTTATGCCAAAAATATTTTTAAAATATCTGAGAAGATAAGTTTAATAAAAATGAATAATTGTAAGTTAAAATTGCATATAATTAATAATTATATAATCAGTATATTGATAAAATTTGTCAGAGATTGGAGTCAAATTGATCGAGAAAATATTTCACTACTCGTATTATTCAGCACCAACACAACGAACGGAATATTGAGATGAGTTTGAATCAGCCGCACCTTTTGAGAGGCTTCCGTCTTTGCCACCATATAGATAAGTGTCACTCCTAGTAGCAAATGTAGAGGTCCAGAAAATATGATTATTTCGAGCGAGTACTTCGCGAATTCCGTGGAGTTCACCTTTGCCAAAGGTATCAAAGGTGGGAAGTGTCCAGTGAATGGTCTCAAAATCAGAATATTCACTTAATTGAAATAGATTTTTACAAACTTCTTGTGCTTCATTGAAAGAAGATTTTAGTTTTACAATATCGGTCCAGTAAACTGGAGGATAGTCTGCATCGTCTCTCCAAATTTCAATTACATGTGGAGTTTTTTTTGTGTCTTTTTCTACTTCTTCTCTTTGCATGACAAGTGACCATGAAGTTTCTCTTGGTGTTACGGTTTTATTACAATCTTTAACGCGAGATTCAATGGAACCTTCTAAGCCACATCCAGAAATTTCTATTTCAATTTCCATAATTGGACTTTGGTCGATTGCATTTTTAACGTTAGAAGAATTTGAATTTTTAGTAGTTGTTTTTTTGATTATTCGTTTTGTAGATTTTTTTTGAATGGGAGCAATTGTAGTTGGTTGAGTTGATTTTCTAGTTTTCAAATTGGAGCATGCGCTCAAAAAAAATAAAATTAAAAATACGATCGTTAGGAGTCTCATAGATAGAACTCTATTTGTTTTTTTTGAATGGGTGAATTGAAAAATAGGAAATTTCTTCCTGAATTCAGAATCTAAGGGCAATCATTGGAGAGTCGTGTTAAGATTAAATTCATGGTTTGGACTACATATAAGGAGAAAGTGAAGGCTCTTTCTGATCGCATTGTCGACGTGCAGCGTCCAATTCGTGTTTTAGATGCAATTAAATGGCCCACATCTGTGGATGACGCCTTTCGCAAATCTGGTTTTAAAGAATTACCTAAAATGAGCGCGGATTCTTATCAAAATATCTCACTTGGTTTTGATCCAAATCAAAAACTATCTGAATTTGAAACATTAATCCAAGATATTGATCGAACCCTCGGTAGTGAAGATGAAATCGCGGATAAGATGAAATTACTTTGTGAAGAATATATTGCTGTTGTGAAAATGCTCCGAGCACGCGGAACACCTGAATTTTATAAGTACTCAAAAGAGTTGTATGGTTCACCCAAAGAAACGTTTCGGGATGAAAAAACTACAATCAATGATCTTGCACATGTCATGTATTCGATTCTTTCTATTATTGACGACTCTCATTTAGGCCCGATTTATCCTGAAAATATATCTGCAGAAGATACGGTTAAAAAATTAAATGAAAAATTCAAAGATTATTTTGATGATAACCCTGTTCGAGCAAAAATATCTGATGGTATTTTGGCAGACGCAGCTGCAGGCTCTGATACTGTAAAAATTCGAGAAGGTGCGATGTTTTCAAAGCGCGATCTTAGAATTTTAGAAGTTCATGAAGGCTGGGTACATGTTGGAACGACTTTGAATGGTTTAAATCAACATGTATGTGCTTTTCTATCAAAAGGAACCCCGCGAGTTGCGCCGACACAAGAAGGCCTTGCGATATTAATGGAAATATTTACTTTCTCTAGTTACCCAAGAAGAGCTCGTACAATTAATGACCGAGTATTGGGAATTGATAAGGCAGAAGACGGTGCAAATGCATTAGAAGTATTTGAATTTTATAGAGTCGAAGGATACAGCGAAGAGGATTGTCTAAGTAATATGAAGCGAGTTTTTCGAGGAGGAGTGCTCGAGGGCGGCGCGCCATTCACAAAAGATATAGCTTATATCAAGGGTTTTATTGAAAACTATAATTTCATTCGAGCTGCCATGAAGGCCGGAAAACCCGAGTATATTCCTTATCTTTTTGTTGGGAAAGTTCATTCAAGTGATGTACCCTTTTGGTATCACAAGCACCAAGAAGGTCTTGTGGATCCACCAAAGTATTTACCTCCGCAGTTTCAAGATTTAAATGGGGTAGCGGTGTGGATGAGCTTTTCAAATGTCTTTAACATGATTGATATGAAAAAAGTTCAAGAATATTTTTCAAAAATTTTCTAAGGGGGAACGAAATGAAAACTTTGATTGTGCTCTTCAGTTTATTTGCTTTGAATGCAAATGCTGCAGTACTGGCTAAAATTGGGAGTAAAGAAATTACAGACGACCAAATTCGAGCTGAATACGATATGATGAGTAACGAGCAAAGAAAAGCAGTGAATAGTGATCCCAATACTCGAAGAGGAATTGTAGAAAATGCGATCAATTCAGAGTTAATGATTGATGCTGCAATCAAAGCAGGAATGGATAACGATGCTGAATATAAAAAAGCATTAGAGCGATTTAGAAAACAATATCTTGCTTCTAAAATGATGGAAAAGGCAATAGAACCAAAACTTACCAAGTCAGAAATCAAGAAATTTTTTGAAGACAATAAAGGTGTCTTTGATACCTCACAAGTATGTGCATCACATATTGTGGTGTCTGATGAATCGACTGCCAATAAGGTGATGAATGAATTAAAGGCGAAAGGCAGTAAGTTTGAAGTCCTTGCAAAAAAATATTCTTTAGATCCATCTGTAGCTGAAAATAAAGGAAATTTAGGCTGTTTTACACGTGAGCGAATGGTTCCAGAATTTGCTGCGGCAGCGTTTTCAATGAGAAAATCAGAACTCAAAGGTCCGATAAAAACAATGTATGGGTATCATGTTATTAAAGTTAATGAAATTAAAGCCGGAAAAGTCCCTGGTTTCGATGAAGTGGAACAAAAAGCAAAAGATGCATTTCGATATAAATTATTACAAGATTTAATCAATGATCTTCGCGCAAAAAACAATGTAAAAATTGATGACAATGCATTGAATAGTTTTAAGCTTTAAAATTTTAAAAGTATTTTTTTAATTTATTCAATAAACAAAATTTGAAGTCATAAAATTAAAAAGCCAGGCAGTAATGCCTGGCTTTTTTTAATGACCAAAATTGCTACGGACAAAGTTGTTTATTCGCTGTTGTGGTTTTTGTAGCAGGCTTTTAGTCTAAATTAGCTGGACTTGCTCCTGGAGCAAAGTCTTTTGCAGTAATTCCATACTTCTCAAGCTTTCGCAAAAGAGTTTTCTTAGGAATGTTTGCATGTAATGCAGTTTGATTAATTTTTCCACCAAATGCTTTTAATGCATTAATAAGGAATTCTTTTTCAAATGCTTCTTTATTCGCTTGGAAATCTAGCTTTCCAATATCCAAACGAAAGCCAAGCGATGAGCCTAGTTTTTTCATAGAATCATGGTCTAGCATATCTTCTCCATCCAAGTTTGCATTTTCCATAAGCTTGGCGCCTTCAGCAGTAAGTCCTTTTGGTAAAGAACTACTTTTTGAAATAGAAAGTCCTACGACATTTTCTGGTAAAGATGACAATGAGATTTGATTTGTAGTCTCAATGACAAAGGAATGTTCGATCACGTTTTCAAGTTCTCGAATATTTCCAGGCCAGTTGTAAGACTTTAAAGCTTGCATTGCTTCGGGTGTAATGCCAGAAAGATTTTTCTTGTGATGAGAATTGAATTTTTCAATAAAGTGTTTAGCAAGATGTTCAATGTCATCTTTACGTTCACGAAGTGAAGGTAAGTAGATGGGCAATACATTCAAGCGATAGTACAAGTCTTCGCGAAACTCACCTTTCTTAATCATTTCTTCTAAATTACGGTTGGTCGCCGCGATGATACGTACATTGACTTCGATTTCGCGATTCGATCCAACAGGTGTAAATCTCTTTTCTTGCAATACACGTAATAGTTTTACTTGCATTGCAGGTGAAATGTCGCCGATTTCATCTAAAAATAAGGTTCCTCCATCGGCAAATTGAAATTTACCAATTTTACGAGAGTCTGCTCCAGTGAATGCTCCTTTTTCGTGACCAAAAAATTCACTTTCAATTAAATTTTCTGGAATAGCAGAACAGTTTACGGTTACAAAGCGTTCGTCTTTACGAGGTCCATTGTAGTGGACTGCGTTTGCAACAAGTTCTTTACCTGTTCCGGATTCTCCGCGAATTAAAACCGCTGTATCAACTCGTGAAAGTTTATCGATTACGTTGAAGATTTTTTTCATCTCAGAGTTTTGACCGATAAAAGTTGTACCGCCAGGCATTTTTACAATAGGCGCAGAGAAAGTAACTGCCTTTACCATATTGTGTGCTTTTAAAGCACGGTCAATCATATACACAAGGTTTTCTGCTTTAATCGGTTTTTCTAAATAATTGTAAGCACCTTCTTTTGTGGCTTCAATTGCATCTCGAATATTAGCATATGCAGTTAACATGATTACAATGATAGAAGGATCATACGCTTTGATTTGCTTTAAAGCGGTCAAGCCGTCCATTCGAGGCATATTCACATCCATCAAAACAAGATCGAAATTACCGGCAAGAACCTTGTTCACTGCATCTTCGCCATCTTGTGCTTGATCGACGGAATAATTGGACTCTCCTAAAGCGTGTGTAACTGTAAGACGAAGACCACCATCATCATCAACGACTAATATCTTAAACATATTTAATGCCTCCTGAATGATTGTTATTTACTTGTTTATTCTTGTTGCTTTTAATTGAATGAAAAAAGTTAAAACGACTTAATTTGTTATCTTTTTTAATTGGAACTCTGTCGTCTATAGGTAAAAGAATAGTAAAAGTACTACCTTTGCCTTCTTGAGAATTAAGACTGATTGTGCCGTTATGAAGTTCAACGAAGTATCGAGAAAGATACAATCCAAGTCCCGTACCTTTTGTCATCATCGTGATATCATTTTTAGCGCGATAAAATTTTTGAAAGATATTATCTTGGTCTTTTAAACTGATGCCACTACCGTTGTCTTTAATGATTATTTCAATGAAGCCTTCTTTGAAATCGGATTCCTTTGAAGTGATTTCAACATGACTGCCGACGGGAGAGTATTTGATTGCGTTATCAATCAAGTTCGACACCACTTTATCGATGAGCGGTGTGTCCATCATAATTGGAAATAGTGGTTCGAGATTAGTTTTGAGATCAATATTTTTTGCACGCGCAGAGAATTCAAATTTTTGAATACAACTTTCAATTAATTTATTGATGTCTTTATTTTGTCTATTAATTTGCATTCGATTTGATTCGATCTTTGCAAGTTCAAGAATACTTGTAATAAATCGATTTAATTCATCGGTAGAGAGCATGATTTCATTAACGACTTTTGGTTCTGCGCCTGAACGAGTTAAAATTTCTGCCATTCCTTGAATTCTTGCGACCGGTGTTTTTAAATCATGTGTAATTAAACTCATAAAATTACTTTTTAGTTCTTCGATTTGAACTAAGACTTCGTGCTTTTGTTCTATATCCCAACGCTTTTTGTATTCCATGATGAGTCGATAAGGTACGAAAATATAGTACGCGCTCCATACACCTACGAGTGGATGCGATAAATTAAACCACCAGCCTAAGAAACGGTACGAAAATAATCCGCCAGAAAGAATGATCAATGAGCCTATGATGGTCGTTAAAACACCTTTTTCTGGAGTCGTTCTGAAAACTAAAACAATGACAAGACAGGTGAGGGCTAATGTAAGAATGAAATCAATCCACTTAGGAAAGCTTATAATTGCATTATTACGGATGAGTGTTTCAATAATATTAGCATGAATGACAAGTTTTGAATTTGTAAAAATATTTCTTGAAAATGGGGTGTACGAATAATCAGAAGAATTGTCTCTTGTTTTCGTGCCGATGAGGACAATTTTATTTTTAAAATACTGTTCAGGAATTTTTCCATTTAAAATATCAATGGCACTAATTTCTGAAAATGGATGGAGAGAGTCTTTTGTATTGCCTGAATAATTAATTAAAAAATATCGGGCTTCAACATCAGGTAATAAGTATACTCCACGATAATCTTGATGATCAATTTTTCCGGTCAAAGCACTTGCCAGTTGAACATGTAAAACAGGTTCGTCATAAATTGAAAAAACTGCACGTCTTGTAACCTTGTCTTCTGAAAAATTTGTACCATCTTTATGTATTAAAGCTGCGCGATGAGGAAGTTTACTCAAAGGATATGGAGGTAGAACTTCGCCTGTAACATCGACATCTGTACCGAGCCAAACGGGAACCCCATTCGTTGTTAGGCTTTCAGCTTCATCAACAAATAGATCAGCATCACTTTTTTGAATGGTTTTGCTCTTGAATTTTGAAGAGCTGACTGGTTCAAGAGTATTTGTATTTTGTGAGGCAATGCTGTCATTGAAGTCTAATAAATAAGCAATCGCTTTGGGTTTTGAAGATCCAAGTTTTTTAAGTAATTCAATGTGGGTTTTAATTGAAAGAGGGGCATATTCGTTCATTTGTTCTATGCTTTGATCGTCTATATTAACAATTACGGTATGCGTTTCGTCTTTATTAATTTGGCGGCTTGTGCGAACTCTCAAGTCATATAAATAAGCTTCGAATAAATTCATTTCGAAGTTTTGCACTAATATAGCTAGGGCCGTGCCACCTAAAACTGCGACAACTAGAACTCTGCGCTGTTCTATGAAGTCTAATATTCTTTTTTTAAGTCCCTTAACCATAGTACCTCTGGCCCAATATTTTTGGGCTCAGCTACATGAGCAATCGTTGTGCCAAAACGACACCAACTATAAGTATTCGATATTAATGTGTAAATTAATGCGACTAATTCTAGTAGCAAAAAGTCCCTGACGAAGTTTTAGACGAAAATCACGGTGGTGACAAATTGCGACCAGATTTTGAGTATCCATTAATATTAATTAAGTTTTGTATCTCATATTACGAAAAGCATTTGAGGGAGATGTTTCAATGAAAGGATTCATTGGAGGAGTGCTGTTTTTTTGTTTCTTCTACCTTGGATATGCCACGGCTGATGAAGCGATTTCTATTACAACGTCAAAAGCAAAAACACCAATCCCTGCAGATGTCATTTGGTATTTTGAAAAATCACTCATTAAAAATTCACTACCAGAAATTAGGGCAATAAATAAACAAGAGCCTGTGCGGATTGATTGGCGAGATGTTTATGACCTTAATTTAAATATGATCTTAGAAGACCGCTATAAAAATCAATCGATTTATGTTGCTGCAATTAAGGCGCTCAGTGTTTATCCTGAAAAATGTAAAAGATATTATGAATGGCTGTATGCTGTAATTGATAAAAAATTCAGTGGAACAGCAAGTAAAGAAGGCATGTTGCAACTGCTGACAAATTATTGTCTTACGGTGGCTCCATTTGAAAGTTATGAAGTTACAGAAAATACAGATAAAAAAGACACGCCCATTCCATCTCCACTAAAATTTTTTGAAATGATCATTGAATTTACAAATAAATTACCAAGAAATTTACGTGCTGCAATTCAAAAGCCTATCCTTGATACAAAAGAAATAATATTTAAGGACGTTTCAGATAGTTACGGTAACGGTCAGGTAGGTGGAGCAAATGACGGCATCATTAATTATTATTCATCAGAAATTAACCACGATGCGCAGCTGGTTTATGATACGATTCAATTTTATACAAATATATATTCAGATCGTATGAATACGGATGGTAATCATGGTCAAGTCTGGGATCGTTCTAAAAAAGATTATTGGAAAATTGCAATGCAAACAACAAATGAAGACCCATGGAGAGCAATTCGTGTTTTAGGAATTAAAGGTCATGATGTATGTTGTAATTTATTGAATTCTAAATATTTTAAAAATCGTGAGGCATATTATTTTGGTCCGCTTGCCGATGCGGTTTCAAAGTATCGTGAGACGATGCTTTATCAAATCGGAAGCATTGGTGGAATTGTATTGCCAAATTCAATTATTGAAATGTTTAATCTAGTTCGTAAGCAGGCAATTGAATTGGGAATCAATCAATATTATAGGGCAGGACATTATCATTTTATAGGAGGAGTTTTATTGGCTGAAGAGTTGCTCAGAAAAAACAATGAAATTCTCGCAGGAATAAGAATGCCAACGTTGATTTCAGATTTTATGGGATATGCCTACAAGCGTTTAAGAATACAATCGTATCTCAGTGCAGATGCAAAGGTATTATTTGAAAGTGGATGTCGATTTGACAAATGTAAAAAACCAGAAACTTGGGATGAACTAAAATTTAAAAAAGCAATGTACTCACTAAATTCAAATTTAGCATTTTTAAAATTAACGGCTTGGCAACATCGAGAAGGTGCACGTTTTGCTTGGAATGTGTTGCATAAGGGAAATTAAATTTAGTATCCGTTTGATGTAAATCCAAACATGGTTACGCCAGTGATTGCTCCGCCATTTGAATTAAATGTACACGATTCAAGGTTGTCATGACCTTGGTAAGCGCCATAGTTTGGAGTGTAAAGGCAACGCTCACCAGTCTCACAGAGACCGTTGTCGTTGCCGTCGTCATCTCCTAATAACTCAATGGCATTTTTCAAATGTTGTATTCCGTTAGAGTTGTTTAATGTGATGTCACCATTAACATTTGCTGGGCATGATGCATTTGCAATAAATGCTTCATTTGAATTTGTTAATGAGTCGGTATGATTTAAAAGA
The DNA here is from genome assembly GCA_964589335.1 of uncultured Bacteriovoracaceae bacterium. Classification (GTDB taxonomy): domain Bacteria; phylum Bdellovibrionota; class UBA1018; order UBA1018; family UBA923; genus CAZPTV01. Next base: position 2,968 of record CAZPTV010000008.1, on the reverse strand, counting down.
ACGCTGTTTGCGTTGCTTGCAAGAGTGAAGTCAAAGATTCGACAGTTTCCATATAATTTACATGTTGAAATCATATTTGAATTCGCGACTGAGTTTACATCAGGGCTCCAGAATCGGAATTTATTTTCAAAATTAAACCAATCAATATCACTGTCATAGGTAGCAAAGCTACTATTGTCTGATCCGTTGCTGGTATCTTCATTTGTAATACTTCCTGCGAACTCATTGCTTAGGTCACTATTTAAAATCATGTTTCCAGAGCTTGAAAATGCATTTGCAGGGCTAAGAATGACGTCGGCTTGTCCGCCAAAACCTGTAGCGAATTGTGAAATAGCATTTGGACTTTGTTTTCCGTCGACGAGCATAATATTGTGATTTTGATTGTTAATAGCCAAGATATTATGAAATGAACTCGCTCCAACAGAGCCTGATGTGTTTTTGTAATTCAATCCAGAGGCTCCAAACGCTAATGTTGCTGCTGCAACATAATTATTTTTTCCGGAAATCATTAAATTTCCGTTCGTAGGTGAGTTGGTTACCATTATTCTTGAAAAACGATTGTTATTTGATTGGGTTGTGATTACGCCTGAATTTGTTGAATTATTGATTTTAATTTCAGTTAAAATATTACCATTAGAATTATTTAAAACGATTCCATTTGTACTGCTGTTTGCAATGGTAACATTATTGAAGATGTTTTTATGTGAAAGATTTAAGTCAATTGCAGCAGTTAATGTATTTGCAATTTTAACGTTATTTAATCTTACAAATTGATTTGAATTTAAACTGATGCCAGTGCTTAAAAAATCAGAAGTCGAGAGCTTGCCGTTTAAGCTTGCTTCAATCCAGATAAATGCTTGATTTGCGTCTAATTTAATTAATGAAGTTTGTGAGCCGTCAGTTGAGTATAAAGTCGTTCCAGGTTTTGAAACGAAAGAAAGGTTGGATGCAGAGATGCGATAGCCTTTTTCTGAAGAGGAATTTTGTAAAATATAAATCGTATCTGGTGAGTTGAGAGCTCCGATACTACCCGAAGAGTTTGTATCTGGTGCAAGGACAACAGAGTCTTCCCACCATGCTGCAACTCGGCTGGACATACTAATACCGCCATTATTATCCACCAGTTCTACGCTATTGTTTTTAAAATTTACATTTTCAAAATCGATTAAATCACTTAAAAATTTTCCAGATTTCAAACGACTAAAAAACACCGCATCGCCAGAACGATCATCACATGTCCATGAAAATGCTCGCAATGTATCTGTCATTTTAAGACCACTACAAGAATGGTATGGAGTTTGAACTTTAAGTTTATCACCTGCATGGATGCAATCGCGAGCGCTTGATGTGCTCGTCGTATCACAGACGCGAGTTGTATCTGAACTTAAAACATAGTCATTCCAGTTGCTAAATTGATCGTAGGTGTGTGCAACATTAAGATATTCAATAGTTATTGAAGCACTTGTGCAGGAAGTTTCATTTCCTGCGGCATCTTTAAATTTTGCATACACGGTGCCAGTGCTATTTGTTGCACTTAGAGTGTATGGGTAAGAAGAGTTATAGTTTACATATTGACACGTTCCACAGCCTGTTTCGTCTGCACAAATTTGTAATGGAGATTTGTCAGTCACAACGCTGTTTAGCGTGATTTGCATTTGGTTTGTTGAAATGTTTCCATTATTAATTACAAAACTAGTAGTAACGGGTGCGGTTTTATCAAAATTAAATGCTAAATTTGGATTGAAGCATGTAGAAATATTTCCGGCTTTGTCTTGTGTTGTATAATAGATTGTTTTTAATTCCTCAAGATTTTTGTCTTGAAGATTGATTTGCGCTGAATTAAATCTACCGTCTGCACTGACATCAAGAGTGACAGATGCTGTTCCGTTACATGTATTTGAATTTTGATAAATATTTAATTTTGATTCTGGTTCTGCACCAGTCCCAATGAGTATAAATGAAAGTGCGGAGCTATAGCCATTATTCGCAATCGTTTTGAAAGCCATTGTAGTTACAGCAGGAGCATCAACTGTATCTTTTATATAAGTGCGGTTGTCTGAAACTGATTGGTTACCAGCACCGTCAATCATTGAGGCAGTTAAAATTAAATCTCCGTCTGAGACGGTGGTTAAATTTAAATCAGCTGACCATGTGCCATTGTTGCACAGAGTTTGTGAAGTGTTACCATTTGTTGCGATTGTTACATTTTTACCGTTTTCCGTACACGTTCCGCTAACAGTAAAAGACGAGGACTGTGTCCTGTTTATTGTAGTCCCGGGGTCGGGCGCCAGTATGACCACTCGGGGTGGCATATTGTCGTATTCATAAATCAATGAAGTAGTTGAACATGCAGATGAGTTGCCGGCTTCGTCAGTCGTTTTTGCATAGAACTGATGAATGCCTTCAACTAAATTTGATGAAGTAATATTTACGCTTGATGAACCAGATGTTGCAGTCCCTTTTAACGATGGTAGTGCACAGGTACTGTCTGTGAATAAACTCACACTAACATTGTTTTCAGTTCCTTCAACTCGAATTGTAGGAGAAGAACGATTTGATGGGGTTGTAACTGGATCAAGTAAAACTAAAGCTGTGATTTCAGCAGGTGGAGTTGCATCTTTTACAATGTTTTTTGAAATTTGTGCAGATGCATTTCCGGCGATGTCAATTTGTTGAGATGTGATCGTGACTACTCCGTCATTTGTTCCACTTAAATCTAAATTTTTTGTCCACACATTATTCGTACAAGTCGCTGTAGTCTGTGAGCCGCTAATGCTTAGATAGACAGGTGTAGAATTTTCAGTGCAAGTTCCTGTAATGGTAAAATTAGATTTATTTTCAAAATTTATGTAAGGAGTTGTCGGTGTGTTGATTGAAACATTTGGTACTGTGTTGTCAACGGTATAACTGAGTGATGCCGTTGAACATGCCGATCGATTTCCAGCGACATCAGTTGCATTTGCAAAAA
>CAZPTV010000007.1:0-13977 GCA_964589335.1 uncultured Bacteriovoracaceae bacterium | reverse complement strand
TGTTAGAATTATGCTTGCGATCGGGCAGTTTAATTATGGGGTTCGTGGAATATTAGATAAAACACATGTACATCTATTTACGCGTAAATCCTTTCCACATCTTTTTGATCAAGCGGGGTTTACTGTAAAAAAAATGATTGGATTGCCAATGCCATATACTGCGGTACTAGGTGAGTCCTCTAGATTTGCAAAATTCCTTGAAAGTTTTAATGCCATTTTACTGAAGTGGTTACAGGGTTTTTTTTCGTATCAGTTTTTGATCGAATCAGAACCAATGCCAACCGTTAAACAAATACTCAATGCAAGCATCGATCATTCCGAGGACCTGCGTACGAATGAAAAAAAAATAGTAAACTTTAACAATAATTCATGAAATATTTTGAACGGATTTTTTGCGTTCTATTTGTTGCTCTTGGGATTACATTTTATGACAATGAATCCTGGAAGTGGAATACTTTAACACTTCTAACATTTTCTTTGCCGGCGATTGTTTTTTTAATAAAATTAAATAAATACAAAGTAGTTACATATTGGTTTGCAGTTTTTATATTATTACAAATTTGCATTTCTGCCCTGTATTTTCCTCAGTTTGCAACTCTAATTCCAAACTACAGTCATGAATTTATTGTAGAGAACGGCAAAGAGGTAGGTATTACTGGTGTTCAAAAAGTAACGACAGATAGTAAAGGATTTAGAACTTTAAATTCGATTCAGTATTCTGATTTTAGTAAGTATAGAATTATAGCAATCGGTGGATCCACGACCGAATCAATCTGGATCGATGATAAAAAAACTTGGCCAGCAATACTAGAGTCTATGATAAATAATGAGTTAAAAACGAAAGCTGAAATTATTAACACGGGGGTATCTGGCCTTGCGACTCCTGATCACTTAAATACTCTGCGAAATGTAATTAAATACAAACCTGACATGATCTTATTTTTATTTGGGGTCAATGATTGGAATCGGGAAATATTAAGACATTTTGATAAAAGCTTAGCCAACGAGCAAGAAGGGCAATGGTGTCTTAGACGATCGCTTATTGGACGAGTTCTACGGCAATTTTATTTTAAAATGACTACGAAAAATGAAACAAATAAAATAGGAATCCAAAGTTATTCTTTAAAAATCGATAATCAAAATAAAAAAATAAGAAAATCATATATTAGCACTGGAGTCTCTGATGAATATAAAAAGAATACTTCGAAAATCGTTAATATTTGCAATAAGTATAGTCTAAATTGTATTTTTATAAATCAACCAAATGCGTACGAGCAACCAATTGAAGAAAATATTTTAAAAAACAAAATCTGGATGAACCCACCTTATACGGATTATTCTATTGATATTAGTGAAATGAGAAAAATTGCAAATCTATATAATGCAGAAACAATAAATACGGCACAAAATAATAAACTAGGTTATTGCGATATTGCCAGCGCTTCAAAAGAGGTTAGCGAACAAATATTTTATGATGATTGCCATTTTAATTTATTAGGATCTAGTTGGATGGCGATGCAAGTCTTCGATTGTATTAAATCAAATCTACACAGAGAAAATACAAAAAGATGAAATCAAATCAGGTTAAAACTCTACAGTTAGATATAAAGTTTTATTTAACCGTATTATTTAGTTTTACTTTATACGTACTCAGCATTCAGTGGCAATGGTCTCTATTTATGGATGATACGTATTTTAATGAAGCATATCGAGGTCTCAATTCATTCATGGATGCGGTCACTAAAGAACACATTTCATTGTTTGAGGCAGGCAGATTTACCCCTATAAAAGCATTGATGAATGTGCTGAAATGGAGAATGGGTTTCGATAGTCCCTGGGTCATTCATTTCATAAATTTATGTCTGTATTTAATTTCTGTTTTGATGATTGTATTTTCAATAAAGGACTTGAATTTAAGTAGATTTAAATTATTTATTTTGATTTTTTGTTATTTGCTCATCCAAAGACCTGTACTAGATACGTTAGCATTAAGTACAATTCCTGAAAGCTACGTGATTCTATTTATTTCAGCTGGAGTATATTTTAATTTCTGTAAAAATCGAAATGTAATATTAAGTCGTATATTTTTCTTGCTTGCTTCTTTTTCTAAGGAGCCGGCTTGTGTCGCATTTTTTGCAATTGGACTAAGTGGTATTGCGAGCATTTATTTATTCAAAAAAAATAAACACCAGCTATATCTTTCGATATTTGATTTATTAATATTTTTTATATTGGCATTAGGATTTAGAGAACTCATTAAACCCGGCGCATATATTGAAAATTATAGTTTATTAAGTACGATCGGATTTTATAAGTTTTTAATAGGATTATTTAAAATATCAATCGGTCTAATATTATTTGCGGTCGTCTTATTCGTAAATCGTTCTAAAATAAAAGTTAATTCAATATTAAGTTATGAATTAATAATATTTTTAATCTTGTTTGGTATGAGCTACCTCTATTTAGTGAGTGTGCGTATCCCGGCAGGATATCTCATTTTACCAGCTGCTTATGCCTTTCAAATAGCTGGATTTTTAGTTGTATCTAAAGTTGAATTATCATTTTACAAAAAAATATACGTTAAAATTGGATTTTTATTACTTGTAGGGATCTCTCTTTTTAGATTTGATTATTTCGTCCGTGGAATAAATGAACCCTCGTATTATTTGCCAAATTACATTAAGAATATAAATCAGGGTGAGACGATATTGGTTATGCAAAATGAGATTGCCTCCAGCATGAGAAAATTATGTCCTTGGAAGGACTGTGTGCTCGAGTACGGTTCAGTTGAATATGTTTCGTGGCTTAAAACACTGAAACAAAATACACGTTTGAACCATGATAAAAAAGTAGTACTTTTTGAGTTTACTGGATACTTTGGATCAATAGACTTAGAATTATTCAATGAATTACGAATATATTTTAAAGAACTTAAGGAAATAAAATTTTATTCATTTAAGAAATATGAATTCATTCACACTGAATAAGAATCAATTAAAAATATTTTCAACCTACATCGTCTGTCAGTTGCTGGTCGTAGTATTTGTTCCTTCTGTACTGATTTCAAAATACAATATATTTATTTCAGATTTATTATCGATCTCAGCGGCAATGTTTATGTATCTGGCCTTCATTAAAAATAAATTTATCGTTTCTCGAACAGAAGTGCTTATAATTATTTTATTTTTTATTTCATTTCTAGCGGGAATGGTTAGACCACCAATAGCAGTAGATTTAAATTGGGCTTTAACAAAGTTAGATGGATTTACTTTATATACGAATGAAGATTTTTCATTTTTTAGAGAACTCTATCATTGTATAAGATATATTTCCTGGTTTTCATTAGTTGTAATGATCTTTAAAATTATACATTCAAATAAAGACAAATTAATTCAGTATTATAATCAATTAAGCCGAATAATATATTTGTTGATATGTTCAATCGCTTTGTTGCATTGGCTAGAATTCTTTTATCCTCCAAGCCAAGAGTTCTTTGCTGCGGTATATGGTTATAATATTAAATTTACTCCTTGGATGAACAGATACTTTGCAATGTTTCAGTCCCCTTTAGAGTCAGCAATGATGGTGTCTTTATCGTCAATTTTAATATTATCATCCCCATTAATTAAATATTATGAAAAATATATACTCGTTTTAGCGACGCTTAGTGTGTTATATCTAACAAGAACATTTACTCCGGTAATAGGAATGACTGGAATGCTTTTATATTTCATTTTATGTAAGTATGGAAAAATAAAATCGTTGCTATTAGGGATAATATTTTTTGTAGCAATTGTACTTATATTTTACTTTGCCAAAGATAAATATCCACAGGTTTGGTTAAAAGTTGTTAATATGGCTTGGCGGTTTGAATATTGGTCTGCGTATTTAGGAATAATGAAAAAATCTATATTCACTTCACTTTTTGGATTTGGATACATTTCAATCCACGCCGATAGTTCATATTTATTTTTTCTTCTACACGGTGGTTTAGTATTATTTATTTCATTTTGGTATTATATGTTCGAAAAAGTAAAAATATTCTGGAATAAATTAAATATTGTACAACGTGGAGTTATTATTTTTCTAGCAATATCAGGGCTAACGTTAGATTTGATTATATACAGACATGTCGTTGTATTGATGTTCTGTTATTTACCGTTTTATTTTAATTTTAATCAAAATATTATAATACAAAAAAAATTATGATTTAAAGTTGCTGTTTAGGGGAATGTCCTGGCATTGGCCTTTGAAATTGCCTTTATAAATAGCAGTTTCTAGCCATTTAACTTCGTCGTTTTTTTCTTCAATAAAAATAACTTTAGACCAAACTTTATTTAGATTGTCCCAAGAATATCCGCGTTCTTTTAATGTGTCTTTCGTTTCAAAGGGAGCATTCGTAGCAAACATTTTCACTAATTGTCTTCTGGCGTTTGTTAACAGTTCGTTCAAATAAGGTTTGTTAGTCGTTTGGGACTTCATTGAGAGTAAATATAGTAAGGCATCGGCATCATTTAATGCTCGATGTGCGTCAGTAAAAAAACCATGATAGATTGAAAGCAATTCTAATTTAGATGAGTTATATCCATTTTCACCCCAATTGATTTGTTTGATTGAGCATGCCCATGGCTTTTCTTGAGATATTTTTGATTTTTTATCTACGAAAGGACGGTCAAAAGCAGCGTTATGTGCGATAATTATATCTGCAGTACTTAAAATTTCATCAACTGTAGTCCAATTAATATTTTGGTTGTGTAGAATATAGTTTGTCAGCCCAGTTATTCTTTGAACTTCATCAGATATTGGAAACCCAGGATCTTGTAGAGCTTGGTAAGAATCAAGAGTCGTTAATATTTCACCAGTATTTTTATTAAATAAAAATGTTCTAATACCAATCTCAATAATTTGATCAGTAGATTTGTTAAGACCGCTAGTTTCTGTATCTAAAACAGCTGCAGTACGAATAAATTCAGGATTATTTGGAATATTTGAAGAATCTTTCATAAAAGGAAAGTTAAAGTTACCGTCAAATAATTTTAACGTAACAATTTTTCCGTCATTTGATTTGCCAATCCATCGAAAAGATTCTTGCATATGCAATCTATATATATCTTTGGAATATCACATATACAATATTCAAATGAGTAAACTTAAAATTAAATCGTGGTTTTAGAAATAATTTTGCCTATAATATCATTCTCTTGAACTATAGAAATATTGCCATCAAGAGTGTCGATCGTAATTTGATTGGAATTCAAATTCAGAGCAGCCGGTGTTCGAAAAGAGTCAGTAATGTTATTATGAACTTTAACCTTTCCAATTAATTTTCGTCCTTTGGAAGTAAACATGACCACATCATCTTGTTGGAGTGCGTATTTCCCGTTTAGTTGAAAATATTTTTGATCTACCCAAATTCGATTTCCATACTGATAGGTCAATTGAGGAAAACTGCGCTTTAAAGAATAAGTAATAATTGTGTTATTGTCGGTAATAACTAGAAATGAAAAAATTGAAATGATAAGGGCTGCTGAACTTAAATACAAAACTTTGAATGTGAAGTATTCTTGAAATAAATCACGTGCTTTATTTTTATTTCTTAGAATTTGAAGTCTTAACTTACCATGAAAATAATAATTCAAAAGAATTTGTGAAAAATTAAAATATATAAATGGAATAATAAATAAATAACTAAATAAGGGCCCAAAATATTGTCCACTCCCCGTCGAGTGGATAAAGTTGCGTTGTTTGAAATAAAGAATGAGCGTGAATAAAATTGGTAACGCAATAAAAGTAATGATCCCGTATTTATAATAAACTTTCTGATCATATAAATAATGCACGCGTGCAATGCTATGGTCTAAAAATATAATTCGATCCCTTGTTCGAATTAGATCGCGTTGATTCAAGATAGTTGGGTTATATTCAATGATTTTATCAACTAAGAGGTCAAGCCGTTCAACCGTGCTCGATAGTCGTATAATATTTCCAGTTTTCGTCTCGAGAATTAGTCTTCCGTAAAGAAAAACTTTAATTGCTTTAAATTTCAACTTACGAATATCTTTAAAATAATATTTGGTTTTATTGTCATCATCGATTAGTAAAAAATATTCAGGGTAGACTTCTATTGACAGGGATAAGTTTGGTTTAATTGAAAAGTGGTACTGTAAATAAAAAATGAGCCAACCCACACTGGATACAAAGAAATGAAATAAATTTTGTCCCCACATTACAATTTTAGGTGAAAGGAAAAACATTCCAATCCAACCAGAGATTGATGCGATATAGCCGATCGCAATCACCTTAAGAATTCTTAACGCAATTTTCGCAGATTTTCTGGCAACTAATTTTTTAATTAAAAAATCATTAGTCTCAGTCATTCTATAAAGGCCCCTCACTTGTAATCAGATCGGTAAAAAAGACAATAAAATGAATGGATTGAAATAATGTGTAGAAACATAGTTAGAGAAAAACTAAGCAATAATTGCCTATTTGACGCTTGTTTGAATGCAAAAAATTTAGATGAATTTATTAACGATTTTAAGTCATTTTAGTTCTCATTTGAAGTGGAAAGAGCTATGGTTAAATGCGTTTTGTGAGGGTTTAGATGAAAATAAAATATTTTATATTCTTATTAATTCCAATTATCGCTGTATTGATAATATTTAAGTTTAAAAAAAATCAAAGCCAGTACGAATTAACATTGCCTCAAAGAGGTCCCATTGTCGAAGCTGTTTATGGAATGGGTACCGTAACGGCGTCACAAATCTTTAATTTAAGAACAGCAGTTTCTGCTGGTGTTAGAGAATTATATGTACAAGAAGGTCAGTTGGTACAAAAAAACAATCCATTAGTTCAATTTGATGATGGCGCGATAGTAAGAGCTCCGTTTGAAGGGACAGTTACTGCGATTCATTTTAAAATTGGTGAAAATGTTTTTCCACAGTCGACAGTTCTAACGTTAGTAAATCTGAAAAAGTTATATCTCTCGGTTTCTCTTGAGCAACAAGGAGCGATGAGAGTGGAGCGAGGTCAAGATGTAGAGATGAGCTTCGAAAGCTTGCGCGGTCAAAAACTTAAAGGAAAAGTTAGAACCATATTTCCGCAAGAAGGTCAGTTTATCGTTCACGTTGATGTCGAGCTTTTGCCCGCAGAAATATTACCAGGAATGACTGCCGACTTGGCGATTGCAGTTGGCAAACGTGAAAACGCATTACTCATTCCAGTACTTTCAATCAGTTCTGGAAAAGCGATTTTAAAACGAAATGATAAAGAAATAAAAGAAGATGTTAAAATTGGTATTGTTGATGGTAATTGGGCCGAAGTTATTTCGGGAAATATTAAAGATGATGATTATTTAGTTGTTCCAAAGAAAAAATAATTGGTGATACATGTTGTTTTTAGCTCTGAGACAATTGCTGAGTAAGATGAGGCAAACGGTTTTAACTTTGCTTGGCATTGTTTTAGGTACTGCCGCATTTATCGCTATTTCAGGAATGATGCTTGGTTTTCAAGAGTTTATAATAAATCAACTCGTCAATAATGATTCACATATTCGAATAAGCGCAAGGGAGCATCCCGTAACAGAAGATGAATTAAACCCTGTATTTTTTCAGGATTTCAAACATATCTTTTGGAAAGTACCGCCATCTGGAAGAAGAGACGATTCATATTTGCTTTATCCGCAAAGCTGGTTTGATCGTTTGCAGAATGATCCAAACGTTAAAGCATATTCTCAACAAATTACATCTCAGGTTATCGTAACGAGAGGTAAGGTAAATACAACTGCAAGACTCATTGGTTCAGATCCCGTACGTCAATTGCAAGTAACAAATATCGCACAATATATTACTTCAGGTGATTTTAAAGATATTGGCCAAGGTGGTAATAGAATTATTGCAGGAGAAGGGTTTCTTGAAAAACTTGGTTCACGTGTAAACGAGACCATTCAAATTGCAACGGCAAAGGGTACGAGTGTACCATTTAAAGTCATAGGTTCTTTTCGTCTTGGAATAAAAGGGATTGATGATACGACAATGTTTGGTTCTATTTCTGATGTTCAGAAAGTAAACGGAACCCCAAGTCAGATTAGTGATATTGCCGTCAGATTGATCAATGTAGAACGTGCTTCTGATTTAGCAAATGCTTGGGGATCGATTTCAAAAGATAAAGTACAAAGCTGGGATCAAGCAAACGAAGGAACAATGTCAGTCTTTAAAACACAAGATATTGTAAGAAACTCAATGACTATTTCTATTCTTGTTGTTGCTGCTTTTGGTATTTACAATATCCTTTCAATAGCAGTGAATCAGAGAAAAAAAGAAATTGCGATATTACGCTCTATGGGATTTGAGCCTGGTGATATTACTAATTTATTTTTCATCCAAGGAGTTATTTTAGGTACAATCGGGGGCTTGATTGGAATTCTGCTAGGATTTCTTATTTCAAAATATATGAGTACAATTGAAGTATCATCACAGCGGTTTTTAGGTGGTGGTAAAATGATGGTTTCATTTAATTACTTAATTTATATCAAAGCGTTTTTCCTGGCATTCTTCTCAGCGACTATTGCTAGTATTTTACCCGCACGTGCAGCAGGAAAGCTTGAGCCAATCGATATTATTAGAACGGAAGGATCCTGATGCCGATTCGTTCAATTAATTTAAATAAAATATTTGGAGAAAAAAATGCTCAGACACATGTTTTACATGACATTAGTGTGAACATACAGGACGGTGAGATGGTCGCGCTTACCGGTAGATCGGGTTCTGGTAAAAGTACGTTGTTATATATTTTGAGCTCGCTTGATTACCCCACGAGCGGAACATGTTGGATTGATGATAATGATATTTCAAAAATGAACTCACATGAAGTACATTCATTTAGAAATAAGAACATGGGTTTCGTTTTTCAATTTCATCATTTAATTCCTGAACTCACCGCGCTTGAAAATATACTGATGCCCGCTCTTAAGTATAATGAAGAAAAAAAATACCGGCCTTACGCGCTCGAATTATTAAAAGAATTTTCACTTGCTGATAAAGCAAATCGGTTTCCATCTCAGTTGTCAGGCGGAGAACAGCAAAGGGTTGCCATTGCGAGAGCTCTTGTAATGTCTCCAAAATATATTTTTGCAGATGAACCAACAGGCAATTTAGATACCATAAACGGTGATATTGTTATGAAATTATTTCAAAAAATTAATCTCGAAAAAAAGACAACCATAGTTTATGTGACTCACGATATGAATTATGCAAATTTATCGAAAAGAAAGATTATTTTAGTTGACGGCAGAGTGAGTTAATCTTTATTTATTTTTCAACCAAATATTAAAATTTGAATTTATTTTTTTTGCGATGGAGTCTACATCGTAACCATTATCTGAACATAATCCATTTACAATTAGACTCTTTTTTTTTCCATCTTCTAGAATTTCAAATACAAATTGCTTATTTGTATGAGTTGTCCCATCGGGATTAGCATTTATTTCACTTCGAATTGTAATTCCTTTAACATTATTTAATGAGCAAATCGAATTTCCATTAATATCTAACCAGTCGTTTTTAATTCTAATGATTGCTTCTATATTTCTTCGAGAAATCAAAACGCTGACATAAATATATATACTTAAAAATAATGCGAACCCGAGGATGTTGTGCGGTTTAGCGTATAAAAAATAAATAAAATTTAAAATCGCTAGTACAGTTAATACATATACATAAAGATGTCGGCGGGTGGTTTTTGGATACAGAATATATTTTTTTGATAGATTCATACTTGGGCTTTGAAATTGAACAGTTAATAAATTCCATTGAAAATGGCGGAGAGAAAGAGATTCGAACTCTTGAGCGGTTTTACCCACTGCTCCCTTAGCAAGGGAGTGCCTTCGACCAACTCGGCCATCTCTCCGCAAGAAAAATGGATAAGGTCAAAGTACTAAACTACCAGATTAGATAATTGAGTAGCATATCCATAAACCGATTCCTAGATGGTTTCTTTTAAGTGTATAAAAAAGATACGCAGCGCGTAGCGTTGTGTTTCAATATTTGCAAAGAAAATTGCCTCAAGTGATAATGGGGGTATGGCAAAGACAAAAGTAGCATTAATTTTTGGAGGCAAGTCTGGTGAACATGAAGTGAGCTGCGTCTCGGCATTGTCGGTATACACAGCTCTAGATTCAAAAAAATATGAAGTGCATTTAATTGGAATTGATAAAAACGGACGTTGGGTAATGCCAGATAAAGAAGAGATCCTTGCTTTTAAATCAAACCCACGAAATTTAAATTTAGAAAAATATTCAGAAACGGTGAGTCTGCTTCCATATCCTGGAAAAGAAAATTTAATTTTTACTAAAGAAACTACAAGAGAGCCATTAGCATTTGATGTCATCGTTCCTATTTTACATGGAACTTACGGAGAAGATGGAACCATTCAAGGGTTATTTGAGCTAGCAAATCTTCCTTATGTTGGGTCTGGTGTTTTAGGTTCTGCAATTTGTATGGATAAAGAAATGGCAAAGCTAGTTTTAGATCGCTCTGGAATTCCAGTCGTCCCTTTTCTGACAGCACGAATTCATGAATATAAAAATAATCCTGATTTTATAATTGATCAGTCCATACAAAAATTTGGATTTCCATTTTTTATCAAGCCAGCAAATCTAGGTTCTTCAGTTGGCGTTCATAAAGTGAAATCTAGGGAAGATGCTGTTAAGTTTTTTAAAGATGCATTTCAATACGATACTAAAATTTTGATAGAACAGTCGATTCCTGCAAGAGAACTAGAGGTTGCGATATTAGGAAATCAAAATCCTAAGGCGAGCATAGTAGGTGAAATCATCCCCTTACATGAGTTTTATAGCTATGAAGCAAAATACATTGATGACAAAGGTGCTGATTTAAAAATTCCAGCAACAGATCTTTCACAAGATATGATTAAAAAAATTCAAACAATTGCAATACGTGCATTTACAATCTTGGAATGTTCAGGACTTGCACGCGTTGATTTCTTTTTGGATAAAACAAATCAAAAATTATACTTAAATGAACTGAACACGATTCCTGGATTTACGTCGATTAGTATGTATCCAAAATTATGGGCAGCTTCGGGTATTCCTTATTCTGCGCTGCTAGACGAATTAATTAAGCATGCAATTGAAAAACATAGAGAACGTAACGCCTTAAAGACAAGTTATACGCCAGTTGCTTAAGACATTTAGCCTATTATTACAGATATTTAGATTATTAAAATCTAACTTGCAGTTGTACTGAAAAAACATTATAAAAATGCCTCTTCAAGAGTGCGCCCGTAGCTCAGTTGGATTAGAGCGTCAGACTACGGATCTGAAGGTCATAGGTTCGAACCCTTTCGGGCGCGCCATTTTTTTTCTAAAAATTAAACGAGTTAATGGGCAATGCTGAAGGGATATAAATAATGAAATCAATTTCAATGAAAGAATTATTCGAATTAAGTAAAAAATTAGAAAAGAATGAAATCATTTTAGATGTACGCGACCTTGATGAATATCAATCAGGGCATGTGCCTGGCAGTAAAAATATTCCACATGATCAAGTTCAATCAGCTGTTGATGAACTAAAGAAATATAAAACAGTGTATGTGCACTGTATGGGTGGCGGTAGGGCCGGAAAAGCTTCGGATGCACTTTTAAAGCTTGGACTAACAAACATTACCTGCATCACAGGTTCTGGAATGAGAGATTGGATTGCGGCTGGTTTTCCTATTGAAAAATAATTAAGGATTACAGCAAGGGTCTAATACGAGTCCGAATATTTGTAAATCAGCAGTACCGTGGTCAATCGATACACCATCAATTTTCACATCCGTTACGCAATTTTTTGTATTTTGAAATTCAACGACGTCTGATGTTCCCCCAGCGGGAATAATTAAATTTAAATCCTTATTGGTTTTGCTGCCGTTAGTATAATAAACTGTAATTGATGAAACCTTAGCCGAATTCACAAGTGATTTAAGTGAAATTCCAGAAGTGGTATGACCGATAATACAGTTTTTATTGAATTCCATTTTAGGAGCAGATGCCACTTGTTTTTCAGTTTCTATGTTTTTCTTAGGTGTTGGTACTTCGCTTTCTATTGCAAGCTCTTCATCACATCCTTCAGTACCGATTCTGCCATAAAGTAATTTTAATTTTTCGTTGTATGTTTTATCAGTCATTTTTATTTTTTTAAGACTTGTTGTTTTGCTGATAATTTTACCATTTTTAATTTTTATAAAGTAACTCCAGCTTTTAAATGGCGCAATTTGTGCTGGTCCAACGCAATAATTTTCTCCGAAGCTTTCATTGCATACTTTTAAAGAATAAATTGCATCTTCGAGTTTTTCAGTGTTAATTTCAATTTTTCCAAGTTCTAGTTTTTCTTTCATTATTTTATTTTGTGCTGAAAGATTAATATTGCTTAAGGGTTCGAGGTGGATGGTTTCTGTTTCTGTAGAATTTAGTTTGTAAGCAAAGATTGCTAAATTGCTAGATTCTTTTAATGGAATTTTTCCTTCAGGATTACCATTTGCACATATTTTTATCGTGTCAATCGGTTGTAATTCAGATTTTTTTTCAGACTTTTTTAGTTCAGTAGTTTTATTTTCATTAATCTTAGCGGGGGAGTCTACAAGTATTGATGTCGTAGCATCTGTTGTGTTAGTGGGTTGGGTAGAATTGTTATTCGGTTGCGTTGCTTGGCTCGAATCTTTAGACCCGCCTTTAAGATATAATTCTTCGAAAAATTGTCTACTTGTACAGCCAGTAATGACACTTGTAATTAGAACTATCTGTAAGGCAGATGCAGTTTTGCAAAATAGTTTATGTGCTTGTTTTTTCATAGATTAAAGTTTTGCAAGGGGTGTGCCCCTTTATGTGGATATAAAATGCAATTAATTTAAGGATTTAGAGATTGTAATGAATGCTCATAATGTCTAATCATATTTGGACTGTATAATCGGTATACAGATCTGTTTTAGTTAATATTCGTCAATAAAAATAGGGATTTATGAATAATTATTTAAATTCCAATAAAGGGATTCATATGTAGAAAAATTATTACAATTAGACTCGCTGTAAAATAAATGAATAAATTCGCCGCGCCTTGAAAATCACCTGAAATTCTTAATCCAAATCCTAAGGCACCAAACGTTAAGGCAGCAAGTGCAGTTCCGAATTGCATCCACACCAGAGGTTGTTCAAAACTCCATTCACCTGTAAAGAGTGCGATTAAAAAAGAAATGGCTACGGCAGTTTCTAAAATTGTAATACTCCAAAATCCAGCAGCAACCCCGCCAGGTAGCTTTGCAATAAATGTATTTTTAAACTGATTCGCAAACCAGTCAGGTAGTCCTGATTTCCATTTTTGAATTGATACAGTTATAAAAGTTGATAGGTAAACAAAATAAATCGCAATCAAACTAATATACATTGTAAGTGTTTTCATATTTTAAGAGTAAACCAGAAATATGACTGTTTAAAGAAAAATAGAGATTGATTGTAATTTTAAAGATGCTTTGTAAGATGTGCTCATGCAAATAAAGAAAATCAATAATCCAATTGAATTTAAACAGATCGCGCTAGAGAGATTATATAATAGGGTAGCAAAATACAATTTTGAAATATCAATGATTGAGTCTGCAATAACAAACGTATCAACCCCTTTTGAAGGATATATTATTCAAACAAATCTTAACTCTGTTCCAATCGCAATTCGGTATTCAAATAAGTATTTAATTGTTTCAGATTTATCTAGAAATTATGAATTAGAATTAGTTGATTTTATATATAGACAAAAAATCGAATTACCGGGAGTGGTAGGATTTCCTGAGAGTGTAAAGCAAATCTGTGATGCTTGGGACAGGACTGTTGGATGTAAATCGGAGAAGGTTTTAGATCAAGAAGTGATGGCGTGTGATAAAATAACTTATGGACTCGATTTGAATGGTGAAATTCAAGAAGCTAGTAAT
>CAZPTV010000006.1:0-14007 GCA_964589335.1 uncultured Bacteriovoracaceae bacterium | reverse complement strand
CACATCGTATTCAACTTTTTCATGACATCGGTACAGTTGGCGCATTTACATTAAATACCCCCACAATCAGTACAATCCATGCTTTAGATGGATTGCATTCAAATGGTGAAAATGCCGAAAAAGAAAAAAAAGATTATCAAATTGAAATTAGAAAAAAGTTAAAAGGATCAAAGTTCATTATAGCGGTGAGTCGATCTGTTGCTTCAGAAATTGTGAATGAATTACATTTTTCTATGCCTCAGATTCGTGTCATTCCAAATGCAATTGATCCTTGGTACAACGAGCCAGTTGGTCAGGAAGAAATTAAAGCAGTTCGTGAACGGTTTAAAATTTCAGGCCGTTATTATTTATGTGTAACTACGAAGGAGAGAGCTTTAAAAAATTCCAGCTTTTTAATTGATTTTGCCTGTGAGTCAAAGGGAAATGAAAAGTGGGTATTTACACTTCCGAGAGAAAACAAAAATCCAAATATATTATTTCTAAATAACGTAGATGATATCTGGTTGCGGCCTTTATATGCAGAATGTGCATCAGTAATTGTGCCATCTCTTTATGAGGGGTTCAGTTTGCCCCCTTTGGAAGCAATGGCAACCGGTACGCTTCCAATTGTTTCAAAAATTCCTGCACATCAAGAATTATTGGGCGACATTATACCTGAAGAACTATTTTTTGAACCCAACGACGTTGCATCTTTGCAGAAATCAATCGATGCGTTGGATCGAATGAGTGAAAGTCATCGTGCATCTGTTCTTGAAAAATTTAAACTAGTGAGAGATCGTTATTCATTCTTGGAAACATCAAGAAAAATTCATGCATTGTATCGCGAGGCGCTTGGAAGATAACTTATGAAACATGTTTTAATTACTGGTGGTGCGGGATTTATCGGATCTCATCTTTCTAAAAAATATATCGAACAAGGTTATAAGGTTACAGTATTTGATAATTTAGTTACTGGATCGGAAAAAAATATTCAAGAATTGCGAACAAATAAAGATTTTAATTTTATCAAAACCGATGTTTCCAATCCTCTTCCTAAAATAGATAAGACAGATATTGTTTTGCATTTTGCATGTCCTGCAAGTCCTGTGGATTTTCGAGACCTTTCTTTGGAAATTTTAAAAGTAGATTCATATGGAACATTTCACACTCTAGAATTGGCAAAAAAAGATGGTGCAAGATTTGTTTTAGCAAGTACATCTGAAATTTATGGAGATCCTTTGGTTCATCCTCAAAAAGAAGATTATTGGGGAAACGTAAATCCAATCGGTTTACGTGCATGTTATGATGAAGCAAAGCGATTTGCAGAGGCAACTACGATGTCTTACCATCGTAAGTATAATCTCAATACTGGAATTGTTCGTATCTTCAATACGTATGGGCCTCAGATGAGATTAGACGACGGCAGAGTGGTTCCAAATTTCTGTGGACAAGCACTTCGTGGAGAACCGATTACCATTTATGGAAATGGAAACCAAACACGTTCGTTTTGTTATATTTCTGATTTGGTTGATGTTATTGAAAAGATGGTTGCGTCGAATCAGAATGAGCCGGTAAACATTGGCAATCCGGATGAATATAAAATAATAGATTTTGCAAAAATAGTCTTAGAGTTGCTCCCTCATTCAAAAAGCAAAATTGAATTTCAGCCGCTTCATTTTCAAGATGATCCAAAACAACGAAGGCCAGATATTTCAAGAGCAGCAGAGAGATTAAAGTGGAAAGGCCCACAAGTATCGTTAAAAGATGGTTTGAAACAAACCATTGATTATTTTAAGTCAATTTTAGGTTGAAAATGAAAGTAGCATTAGTTCATGACTGGCTTGTGAGTCAGCGCGGAGGAGAGAATGTTCTCGAAGCGATTGCGCAAATTTTTCCTAAAGCAGATATTTTTACGCTGATTCATAAGGAAGGGTCAGTCTCTGCTGAAATTGAAAAACATAAAATAATCACTTCGGTCTTACAGAAGATTCCAAATAGTGAACGAATTTACAGACATTGTTTGCCACTCATGCCGTATGCGATTGAGGGTTTAAATTTAAATTCATATGATTTAATTTTAAGCTCTTCTCACTGTGTCGCCAAAGGTGTGAAAAAAAAACCAGATGCATTTCATGTTAGTTATATCCATGCGCCGATGAGATATATGTGGGACAGATTTGAAGAATATTTTGGACCCGGTAAATATTCATTGCCAATTCGATTGGCGGCAAAGGGACTGCGTGGATATTTTCAAAACTGGGATAAACAATCCGCAAAAGGTGTTGATTGTTTTTTAGCAAATTCAAAATTTATAGCATCTAAAGTTAAAGAATATTACCAAAGAGAAGCTCAAGTCGTTTATCCGTTTTGTGATCCCGAATATTTTACGGCCCCCAGAGAAGTTAAAAACTATTATTTAATTGTAACAGCGCTGGTTCCGTACAAAAGGGTAGATCTTGCGGTATCTGCATTTAATGATTTAGAAAAGGAATTAGTTATCGTTGGAGACGGTCCAGATTTAGATAGATTAAAGCAACTTGCAAAACAGAATATTCGTTTTATCGAGCCTTTGAGCAGGGCGGAGCTGTCAAAAATGTATTCTCAATGTAAAGCACTTGTTTTTCCGGGAATTGAAGACTTCGGCATTGTTCCCGTTGAGGCAATGGCTTCGGGAGCGCCGGTGATTGCATTTGGTTACGGTGGTGCGACTGAAACGGTGACGGAAGAAACGGGCTTATTTTTTTATGAGAATACGAAAGAATCTCTTCAAAGTGCAATTATAAAGTTTGAAACGAGCCCATTTGAAGAAAGCAAAATTCGTGAACGAGGAAGACAGTTTAATAGAAATCGTTTTCAAATGGAATATATTCAATTTTTAAAAAACAATGTACCAGCTAAAATTTGGTCATCTCTAAACAATGAAGGTAGCGTTGTTCAATCTGAGTTGAATTAATTTTAAGTAAATTATTTAAACCAAAATCTTCAACGGTAAAGCTAGCCATCACGCAGCCAAATATTACAGCTCGACGTAAAAGCATTTCTTCTTTAAAAATATCTTTCCCAATGTTTTCATGAGCAATGTAACCAATCATGCCGCCTGCAAATGTATCACCTGCGCCAGTCGGGTCTTTGACAGTAGCCATTGGAATAGCTGGAGCAGAAAAAACTCCTTTGTCAGTAAAGAGCAATGCTCCGTATTCGCCTCGTTTAACTACGAGAGCTTTTGGTCCCATCTTTCTAATTTTCTTTGCAGCATCTACGATATTATTTTCATCTGAAAGTAAAAACGCCTCGCCTTCGTTGATCGTAAGTAGGTCGACTAATTCGAGTGTTTTTATGAGTGAATCTTTTTTGCCTGTTATCCAGAAATTCATAGAATCCATGGCTGTAAATACAGGATTATCTACCTGTGAATAAACGGATCGTTGTAAGTCAGGATCAATGTTAGCTAAAAATAAATAACGAGAATGTTTATATTCATTCGGAATTTTTGGATTAAAATGTTCAAATACATTTAAAAAGGTTGAAAGTGTTTTAGCTTCGTTTAAGTCGTTTCCGTATTCTCCGACCCAGTGAAATGTTTGTCCTTTTGCAATCTCTAAACCTTTTATATCAATTCCACGTTTTTCTAATTCTACAAAATGAGATTTTGGAAAATCTTCTCCAACAATACCTACAAGATTTAGGTTTGTAAAAAAACTAGCAGATAGTGAAAAGTAATTCGCCGATCCACCTAGAATTTTATCAACTTTTCCGGCAGGGGTTCTTATTGAATCAAATGCTAATGAGCCAACAGCTAGAATATTATTTTCATTTTTGGTTTTTTTTTCAAATTTTGGTGTCATGACACTACTACTCGCATGCTCCATTTAAAAGATCAACGTACTTCTTGCTTAAAATGTGCAAGATTGAGGATATTCCTTTGATAAATAGTGATTAAAATCCAAGATGCCTAAAATAGTGTCCTTAAAATTATTATTGAATAGAATGTCACCCCCGACTGTACTTTCTGAGTCGAGATAAGTGGGATAATAAAGAATATTGTCATTTAAATTTTCATTTAATTTATAACCAATGCCTTGGACGGTGTATTGAAATGATAGATTTTCATATTGTGATGGAGAAGTGTTCCACTGTGCGCAAAAGCGAGAATCCTCTCGATTTGCAGTATTCCATGGGGCTGGGCAAGCAAAAACATCACTTTGATAGCATTCTTTCGGTGGAAAGTACCCTCCGATGCATTGCAGTCTTTGGCAGCCCGTAGTAATTTTCCTGAGCTCTTCGAAGCACGTAGATCCCATTGGTTTACTTAGTCGATCATTGTTTATTTTTGCAAATAATATAAATCGTCGAGATGTGTTTGCGCTTACAATCACCATCTGAGGATTAGTTAAAGAATGTTGAATGATTGACTCATATTCATGAGTCTCTGATTCAAAAGGAATTAATGCAAATTCAGTTTCAAATTCGATTAATTCATTTTTTGAAATAGGGGTCGCTAAACAGTCGTTCGTTTTCCAGTCCCCACCGCTATTTGGGATTGAATTAAAACGTATATTTTCTTGGAACCCATTGATATTTATTTGTCGTAGAAGTTTGCCCTGAAATCCATTTTGAATTTTTACGATTGTATCGGACTCGATCGAACTCATATTAAAAATATCAATAGGTGTCCAACTTGTTTTGCGCGTATTATTTGTTTGTAAAAGTGACTCAAGTAAAGCCGCGTCTTTTATAAATGCAGTTGGTTTGGGTGTCGTTTGAAGGGCTATTTGGATGGAAAATGATATGTCATTCATATTTCGGTAAAAATCTAAATTTAAATTTAAGGGTTGTTCGTATTGAGAAATCCAATTTTGATATGGAATACCTGAGATATTAAAGTGTAGTTCCGTTCCATTAGATTGGATCAGTTTTTTTAGTTCGACTTGAACTTTAATTTCAGGTGAGCCAACTACAGACGCTTCAATTGCGCTAGGTGCGTTTGTTTCTAGTTCAGAAGAATGGAAGTGAAATTCTAAATTATCTTTTGTATTTTCAGGTTTCCATAAAAGGGGTGTAATATTTTTTATTTGGTTTTTATCTTTCACAACGCGTGCTGACGAATATTTACCATTTTGATGTGATAAAATAATTTTATTTTTCTGAGTTTTTGTTGAACTTTCAATATTCTGCGTGGATTGTTTCTCATTTTTTTTAAACGCGCAGTTTGTAACTGAGATGCATATAAGTATGATTAAAAATATTTTCATTACACTCCTCCATTAAAAATAAAATGATTTAAAAAGTAACCCAATATAGCCCCTGTAAGTCCAAAAACGATTATATTCGTATTTTTGCTTTCTTGATTTGGTGAAAAATAGGCTCCGCCAGCGCCACCTAATATGAGCCCTGTTGTTGTTAAAAATTCTGGCTTTTTCAACAATGAAACAGATTTTGATAATGATTGTTTGGGGACATGAAATGAATCAAGATTATTTTGTAATCGACTAGGTTGAATGTCAGAGCTTATGGATAAATTTGTTTTTTGAAATCGATACCAATCCATCGAATTAAATCCTATGGCTTTGCCTAGGTATTGGAATTGAAATATATTATTATTTTTTTCAAGCGTTATAGTTGACGGTGTCGTTAAATCAGAACCACATTTTAATTCGTAAGAATCATTCAATTTTTTATCTGAAAGTTCAAATTGTTGACCGATGCTAATGCTTTTTAGTTCTTCAAGAAATACGGATAACATCTCGGTACAATGTTTTGAAAGTACAGTGGGGGTTGTGATTGAAATCATTTCGTGCGAACTATCTGCATGACTGTTTGTAATCAAAAATAATTCGATTATAAGAAAAAATATTTTCATTGTATAAACCAATCTTTCTGGCTTTCTTTTATGAGCTTCGTGTGTTGTTTAATATTAATTTTTGTAATCAAAATAAATAAAAACGATGTTATAAAAATTGGATACAAGGCTTCAATTAAGATTTGTCCATAAAGATTCTTCTTTATCTCGGCTTTGTTAGTGAGATCATATATTCTTCTCCCAAAAGGAGTTGTTTTGATTTTAAATTCCCTAATGGAAGATTTAATTGGCAATGTCCGAAACTGACATAGCCTGTATGCGGGTCCAAGAGCTCTAGATAGCCTTTTTCTACGGAATTGATCCAGATTAGTGGATCTGGTATTTTTGTAATTTGATTTTTCCATGTGGTTTTCCTTAAGAAATTCATATTATTGTTTTTGTTCGGCATTCCACAAAAATATAATCGATACTCTAATGCAGAAGACCAGTCGATTATTTTGTCTTGCATTTGCTTAATTTTAAAAGCAGTTGCTCTTAAAAATTTTAATGTTTCTTCTCCTGCAACGAATGTTCCTTGTAGACCGGGAATGGTTAGTGCGAGTATTTTTCCGCTCTGAATGAGTAGTGCTGCATTTTGTATATTTTCGAGTAGATAGTTTGATTTTGAAATGCTGTTGATTTGAATGCAGCGTTGTCTTATGAGCGAAAAAAGACATTGATCTATTTTTCTTTGATTTTTTAAGTAATCATAAGTACCTCGTTGAATTTTTAATGTAACAATTAAAATTGAAAATAGGATGCAGAAGGAAGAAAGAATCCAAATGGAGATAGATCCTTTCTTTGGTTTGGATTTGAAATCCAATATTCTGCATTTTGGTTCATGATCATTATTTTGTAATATGACTTTGTTCGATTGAGATTCGTTTTTTGAATCATAGGTATAGTGGGTTCCATTTTTATTTCGGATAGCTGTTTTCTTGCGCCAAGAATAGCAAATGCCTCTGCAGTGCTTTTGTTTAAAAATCTTGTGGCAAAGTTCAGACATAAGAACCAACTTCCAAAAAAAAATACAAATATACTGATGAATTCTATGTTTGATTGGCCATCTCTTTTACTTGTTGTTTTCATGGATTTAAAATGGACTCCAATAATGGCTTTTTATGTTTTTTTGATTCTATTGCTTCAAATTCTGAGTCTAAGGGATCGGTCTCAGTGTCAGATGCTTTGCGCTTCAGGCCAATTTGAATTTGATGGTCAAAAGCATTACTGATTTGAGTTAAACGTTTATTCACCTTGCTTCCAAATGACCGAATTGCTGTTATGCTTACAATTGCAATTAAAGTCGTTAAAGCGATGTATTCAATTAAACCTTGCCCTCGATTGTTGGTTATTCTTTTTTCCATATTTTTGACCTCCACCGCTCTTATGCAAGGTGTGCCAAGAGAATTTGGCTTGGTTTCTTTACCACTTGGGAATACAAATATAGGATGTCTTTAGGAACGCATAATATGGATAAACATATCGAAGCAAAACACGATCTTCTCGTATTTCGAAAAAAAGAAGTCATTGTTATATTGATGATTTTAACCCTAGTGTCATTGGTCTTTTTTACGGTTGGGCTTAAAATGGGAAGACAGCTTGCATTGCAGGATAAAAATCAAACTCCAAATTCAGAAAAAACAATTTTGCGTCCAGAAAAACACAACGAAAAGTCACATGAAAATATTTCAACAGAGCATGGGTCTGCAGCAAAACATAATGACTCAGCCGCAGAAAAAAATCATGAAGAAAAATCATTGGAGAATGAGCATAAGTCTAATGTTGATGAATCGCTTAGTCATGAACTCGAAAAAACAAATGTGAAATCTGGAAAAGTTATTCCAATGTCGCTCCCGGAATCTAAAAAGTCAGATAGTCATGCAAAGATAAATAAAGTTGTAAAAGGTAAGTATACACTTCAAATCGGTTCACACAGAACGGTTCAAGAGGCAGAGGATCAAGTTGCAGAATTTAAAAAAGCTGGATTAGATGCATTTTACCTTGAGGTTGTGATTCCAAATAAGGGAACCTGGTATCGTGTAGGGGTTGGAATGTATCCTACAAAAGAAATGGCAGATAAAGCAGCTGACCGCTATAGAAAATCAGGTAAACTTACGTCATTCATTATTCAAAAGGTTATTGAATGAAGGGTTTAGTAAAAAAAGTTGAAAAGCCATGGGGCTATGAATTGATTTTTGCACATACTGATAAGTATGTTGGAAAAATTCTTCACATTAATAAAGGTCATAAGTTGTCACTGCAGTTTCATCGGCTAAAAGAAGAAACCATTTATCTTTATTCTGGAAAAATGAATTTAATATTCGAAGAGTCCAATGATAAACTCGTTGAGATTGTATTGAATGCAGGAGAATCGCATCACATATCACCAAAAAAGAAACACCGAATGATTGCAATTGAAGATTGCGATGTATTTGAAGTGTCAACGCCCGAATTGGATGATGTCGTAAGACTAGAAGACAGTTATGGGCGAATTAAATAAATCATTGCATATTTTAATTATGGCTGGTGGCTCAGGAACTAGATTCTGGCCCAAGAGCCGAAGCGCTAAACCAAAACAACTCATTGCGCTTTATGATCAAAAATCCATGATAGAAAAAACAGTGGAACGTTTTAGCTCGATTACTAGTGAAGAAAATATTTGGATTATTACTACAGAAAAACTTTTAAATTCTACAAAAGAGATTCTAAAAAAATATAAATCCATAAGGTATTTAGCTGAACCTTCTGGTAAAAATACAGCGCCTTGTATTTTATGGGGAGTGAACGAGATAGCAAGAGTTGACACTAATGCAGTCGTTGCAGTCATGCCGTCAGATCATTATATCGGCAAAGAAAATGAATTTATTTCTTCATTAAAAATTGCCATACAAACTTCAATAAATAAAAATGCAATTTTAGTTTTGGGAATACAACCAAATAAGCCTGAAACAGGGTATGGATATATTGAGGCGTCAACTGTCCAATCCGACGGAATCGCTGAAGTCATTCGTTTTGTAGAAAAACCAAAAATTGAGATAGCAAAAAAATATTTAGATTCTAAAAATTTTTTTTGGAATGCTGGGATGTTTGTTTTTCCAGTTAAACTTGCGCTTTCATCTTTTGAAAGTTGTATGCCATCTTTGTTTCAAAAGTTTAAAAAAAATAATAAAAATTATTCAAATACTTATTCAGAAATTAGTAACGAAGAAGCAATCAGCATTGACTATGGAGTAATGGAAAAAGCAAAAGATAATCATATCAATGTAATGGTACGCGCTCTTGATTGTGACTGGAACGATCTTGGTTCGTTTACTGCCCTTGAAGCTATTCAAAAGGAAACTCAGGGAGACGTAATTGCGCAAGACAGTCATTCAAACATTGCGCTTACAGATAGTGGTATAATCGCCTTGCTTGGTGTTGAAAATTTAATTGTAGTGCGTGATGGTAATATTGTAATGGTTGCAGATAAGAATAAATCTCAAGAAGTAAAAACTTTATTAGAAAAAGTGAAATTAAAATTTCCAAATGAAGCGTAGAAATTATCGAGCTTTTAAAGCTTTTTCTCGTTTTTTCTCATTGAGTAAATCGATTTCTTTTAATGCTTTCTGAATTTTAAACATTTTTTGAAAATCTTTATAAAAAACCTTTGTCGTAACTGTTGTTGCATCTTTCATTGCAACTTCGGTTGCTACCTTATTTTTAATGAGTTCGTTTATTTCATCAATTCGAAATGGGTCTTTGCCGCCCAATGATTCTCTTTCTTTAGCTATAATAAGAGCGAGGTTTATTGTAGAAACCCCATCAGGGCCAGGGGGAAAAGCATTTAAATATTTAACGATAAATCCCATAACAACGACGCCACGTAGTGTGAAATTTGTTTGTTTTGAGGCTTCTTTCTGATTTTCATCAGAAATAAAATTTGTAAGAACTTCTAATTGGTCAAAATCGGTAATATAGACGTCAACCTTTTCAGAATTTGTTCGATCAATTTTTGCAATATTAATTCTTTCAAGCACATCGAGAAATTCTGTAACCTTGCTTTGATGCACGCTCAAAATTTGATTTGCAAATTTTAAGATTCGAATTAATGAGGTTTTAATGGCTTGTGTTCCATCACTTAATGTAATTTTCTCACTTCCTCTTGAAGTAGCTGACATAACTGAAATGCAAATTTTTAAAATATCGTGAGACGGTAAGAATTGATAAGAAGAACTGCTACCGCTTTCTGATTTATAATTTAGTGATGTGCTTGCAGCTTCAAGTTGACGTATTTTATTATTTGCAGAACGCAATCGGTTTACAACTGTCTTTAATAAAACACTAAGCCATTGCGGTAAGGATTTTAATTGGTCGGCCATACTAGGGGCATTTATTTCGCTTAATTCAGTATCATACATCGCTTCTGCGGAAGCACTACGGGCGCCACCATCTAGAAATCCCATTTCACCAATTACTTCACCTTTGTGGATCATGCCTATTTCAATCGAGCTGGTTCCTTTTTTCTTAAATAACCGAATAGTGCCATTATTAACAAAGTACATAGCATCGGATTTGTCTCCTTCGTTAAAAAGCAATTCACCTTTTTTTAATATTTTTTTGGGCGATGCCATTTATATTCGTTATGCGGCTTTTTTCGGGGTTTGAACCATGTTTTGATCGGTCATAATCTCTATGTAAAATGTACCTTCACTAGTTTCAAACGGAATCACGACGCATTTACCGCCTCCAAATTGTTTAATTTTATGATCTTTCCCCCAAACGACAGAAGGGATTGCCATTTCAATTCCAAATCCGAGTTTTTGTAATTCAATTTTTGCCTGTCCAAGAATGATATTCGCAATTTCACCGACTATATCCACAATTCCATCGTGTAGTTTGTCGTGCGTTTCACCAAGCATATTTGAAGCCATTTTTATAAATAATTTTTCAGGAAAACTAACTGCGAGAGTTCCGCGAAAAGTTTCTGATGTAATTGCAATAATTCCGCTCACATCACCGAGTAGCATAGGATCTTCAGGTTTTTTTAATTGTGGAGTTTTATTTTTAGCTTCGATGAAGCATTGTATTTTCATTACCCGAAGTGCAGAAGTTAAAAATGGATTAATGAAATTGACGTCAATCTCTTTTGCTTTTACGATACCAAAGTCTACAAGTGCGCCACGTAATGATATTTTACAAATTAATATTCTATCCAAACCATTTTTTGAAATTAGCTTTTTAATTTCTTCATTTACACTTGTCAGTCTTAAATTTCCATTTACTGATTTAAGATTTCTGTAAATTTGCGCAACTGAACGCAATGCCATTAATCCAAGCATATTGCATTCAGACATTTGAATGACGGCATTCTTGATTTGTGTTTTATCAAATATTTTTTTGAATTCTTCGTCAATAGTGGGTTTTTCATCGCCGTTTAAGATGCCTTTGATAGAGACCAAGATGTAATCGCTTTGTGGCAGTATTTCAAACGGCATTTTTAATTCCTTTCTTCTGCTCGATCACTTTTCTAACCGCCTCAATTAAATCATTTTGAGTAAATGGTTTTGTGATATAAGAAGAAACGCCATATTTTAAACATGCATTGATTTGGTGTGCGTAAGTTTCAGCAGTCAACATTATGATATGTGGTTCGGATTTTAAAAAATCAACGTCGCGAAGTGCACGTAAAAAGTCATATCCAGAAAAATAGGGCATCATCCAATCTAGAATGACGAGATCAATTGCGTCATCTATAAAATGCTGTTCTTGTACAATCTGTAAGGCCTGATCGCCGTTATTTGCTTCGAAAAAATTAAAATCAAAAGCTGTCTTTAAATAATTATGAGCAATTTTTCTTAGATTTGGAGAATCATCAACAAACAAGATGTTCATTTTTTTTGGTGTAGTCATAGCTTAAATACCCTCGGAATTCTTATTAGAAAACTTGTGCCTTCGGGTGAAGATACTACGTCAATTTTGCCGCCTGACTTTTCTATTGCCTCTCGTACGGCACTTAAACCAACCCCTCGGCCGGAAACTTCTGTAACCTCTTGTTTTGTCGAGACACCATCAACAAAGATTAAATCATAGACTTCTTTTAGGCTTAATTTATTCAGGTTCTCGCCATTGATAATTCCTTTGTCTAGAATTGATTTTTTTAGTTTTTCAAGGTTGATCCCTTTTCCGTCGTCTTTTAAAGCAACGCGCAGGATATCGTCTTTATCAACATCCATTATCAAAGTCATTTGACCGATTAAATTTTTTCCTTTTTGTTTTCTTTCATCTTCACTTTCGATTCCATGGTCAATTGAATTGCGAATTAAGTGCAAAAGTCCATTTTCTAAAATTTCTATAGCAAATTTATCAATCTCAAGGTCTTTGGGTGCTCTAAAATCGAATGCAACATTTTTACCTAGTGTTTGACTCGTTTGCTGAATAATGTGTTTGCAATAAGTTTCTAGTCTAGAAGCGGGAACTAAACGTAGTGATATAAAAAACTCGAGTAAATCCATTCCATTTAAGTTTAGTTCTTCGATCATTTCTGAAAGGGAACGAGGAAAAATCTCATCTGGGAACTCACTTTTAATTTCATTGGCAAATGAATTTAAGCGTGTTCTCAATTGTAATATTTTTTTAAATTTTTTGTGTAACTCATCAAGCAACTCATTTGCAATTCTCACACTAGATGAACTGATAACCATTTTCTTTTGTGTTGAAGTTGATGAGACGGTTGCAACAGGGGTACTCGATGTCGTTTGGTCTGAAATTTTCCAACCCTGCTTGACGTTGTCATTAAACCTTTTAATTTCGTCTAAAATTAATTTAGGTTGCAACTCCATTACTTTTCCGGAGTTTAGATTTTCAATTTGAGTTTCAAGCCATTGAACAGACTTTTCTAATAGTTCTAAGGCAGGATTGAATGAAAACATATTTCCATCACGAATTGCCTTCATGAGATCTTCTATAGAATGAATCCAATGAGATAGTTCTAGAAATTGCAAACTACCTGATTCACCTTTCATTGTGTGTAATATGCGCAGCATTTCTTTTGATGTATTATCATCGAGATTATTTTTAAGACTTCTAATTAATTCAATTTGTTCTATTGCAGCTGTAAAAAAGGCTTTATCTAATTCTTGAAATTCAGAATATTCTAGAGTGAATCCTTCCCTTAATTTAAGGGCTTCTTTCAGTTTATCAATTTGTATCGGCTTATTTAGGTAAGCAAATGCACCAAGATCTTTTGTTTCTTGAATTGTGGATGTATCAGCTTCTGCAGAAATTATAATGACCGGAATTATATGGTACCTTGGGTGTCTTTTGATCCAAGATAGAAACTCAGCACCCGTCATTCCGGGCATCATATAATCAGTAAAAATAACCCAAGGTAAGTCGTTTGGATTTGCTTCCCATTTTTCAATTACAGCTTGAGGGCCATAAAACTGTTCAACAACCAAAGAAGAGTCAGCCTCATTAAAGTACTTTAAACATAACTTGAGCTGTACCCCTGAATCATCGATATGAAAGATTTTCTTGTTCACCATGCTCAAAACATTTATCGGAATTTCGTTAACGAAAAGTAATAAAAATAATATGAGAAATGAAGATATTGACAGATAGGCAAAATCTTCCCGAAAGCTTAACTATTATATCGATACGTTAGACTGTTTTTTGCCGTATTGCCAAAGAGCAAAAGAAATTACGAGTACAAGCAATTGAGCGCTGAGCGTTTCAACGGTTGGAAACAAGCCAAGTAATTCTAATTTTAGATTAAATATTGGTCGTGTTATCGAAACGAGGCCTGTTTCTTGAAATGCATGGAAAGCTTTTCCTGTTAAAATAAATGCTAAAGCAATCATGAGAATAGAAGAAATACTAAAAATTTTACGAACTGGAATTTTAGAACTAAATTTCAAAGCAAGTGCAGCTATAACTATGACAATTGTGAATGCAGTGGCGGCTCCTGCAAATAAAGCTGCTGAATTTCCAGCGTGGTTTTCAAGTGTGAGAGCCCTTAAAAATAAAACAGTTTCAAATGCTTCGCGAAACACTGAAATAAATGAAATCATTGCAACACCAAGTAAGTTTTTATTTGTAAGTGCGGTAAGTATTTTATCGTCAATAAAGCTTTTCCACTTTTTAATTTCAGTTTTTGAGTGCAACCAAAAGCCAATATAAAGTAAAAAGAGCACAGCGATTAAGGAAGTAAC
>CAZPTV010000005.1:0-14046 GCA_964589335.1 uncultured Bacteriovoracaceae bacterium | reverse complement strand
AATCAAGCATCAATTGCGTTGGTTCAATGCTGACTTCTTTGTCTGATTTATCTTTTAAATCACGTTCTATATTTTCAATCGTTAAGCTTGATAAATTAGCAACGGCTGACTTTAAAAAGAAAAACTATCCACAAGCAGATACAAATGATTTCGGATTTTTTGAATCAGAACAATTTGTATTATCTGGTGACAATCGTGATGAGCCGAATGGTGAAACCAGATTGATCAAACATTGGAATAAAAACCGTGGATCGATTGATTATGTGATGAGTGATGCATTTGCAAAGCCAGAAAATGCGGCCGTAAAAGCTGCCACTGAAAAATCAATCGAAGTCATAAATGATGGATTGGCAAAAGCTGGTGTCTCATTAAAAATTAATCTTAAAAATCCAGATGGATCCATTCCAGGAGATCTTCGAAAAAATATGATTGTGCTTGTCGAAGATCCACAAGCGACAGGAATCATCGGTTATGGCCCGTCTGTAGCAAACCCACTTACAGGTGAGATCGTTAATGCCCGCGTTGTCATGTACCTTGGTACTATCGTTAAATATGTGCGAGAAACATATGATGACTTAGTAAAAGAAGCAAAACAAGGTCAAGCGGTCAATGTTTCTAATCCTGAAGTAAATGCTCTAGGAATTGAAACGGCCCGAAAAACAAATCTCACACTGGCTCCAGAGATTGCATCTAAAGTTTTAACTGCATTGTCTGGAAAAAAGACTAAAACTCTAAGTTTAGGAAATTCAGGAATTGCATTGGGTGATCGTCAAGAAGAAGTTAAAAGCTCTCTTCTTGAAATTGCAAAAGCAAAGAAAATTGAAGATTTGAAAAAATCTCGTGGGACCGTAAATCCAGGAGCAACAAATTTGACTCAGTTACAATTGAATCAAATTAAATCTGAAATTTTTAACCATAAAGCACATTCAACTGCGACCACTGATATGAAAAGTAGAATTGCTACGCTTTCAAAGTTCTGCGCATATTCAGCAGATATGTTGAATTTTGATTCAGCATTAATTGAAGGTTTGGGAGAAATTACTGCAGGAGATCTTGGACTTGCAGATTTAAAACCGTGGGCTGAACTCAGTGAAGACGAACAAAAGAAAGTGATCGACGTAGTTGTGCCGTTCGTTTGGATTCCAACGCTTGTGCATGAAATCGGTCACAATCTAGGACTTCGCCACAACTTTAATGGTTCAGAAGATAAAGATAATTTCTTTACAGATGAAGAGCGAAAAGAACTTGGTTTGAAGAGACCAGTCACATATTCATCGGTAATGGATTATTCATACAAAACATTAAATGAACTTCGTGTTTTAGGAAAATACGATATTGCAGCATTGCGTTTCGGATACAATCACGAAGTTGAAAAAAACACGTTGGATGCAACGACTGGCAAGCCAACAACAGAAATCCTCAATATCGATAAGCGTGTTGAGGAATTGCGTGGAAGCAACCCCGTTCTCACAGCCGAAGAAAAAAAGGGTCCGACTCTCGCAGAGCTCAAACGTCGTGATAAGGACATTGAATTGAAAGAGTTCATGTTCTGTACGGATGAGCACGCTGATGTGAACGCGGGTTGTAACCGCTTTGATGAAGGAACTTCACTTACTGAAATCGCAACACATCTTGTGAGTTCGTATGAAGATTCATATAAAAAGGTGAATTTTAGAAATACACGAAGAAATTTTAGTATCTACAGCGATTCTAGTTATATGGAGCGCGTTGAAGATACTATGTATAATTTAAGATTATTTCTAGAGTTGTATGAGAGAATTACAAATAGTTTCGATATTCCTGCAGAATTATGGCAAGTTGTTCCTTTTTTAAAGGATTTAAGTCTGGCTGTTAATATCGCAGGTAATTTCATGCTACGTACAATGATAACACCAGAAGTTCATTGTGCCATTGCACTTGAAAAAAATCCGAATCAAATTGTAGGGGTCGAAGCACTCCATTCAATTAATTCGAACTCTTTCAGCTGCTTTGCACCTGAAATTCTTGAGATCGTAGAAGAAGTAAATGCTAACTTTAGAAAAGCAGGAAAACCAACGATCAAATTAGTTGCACAGGCTGGAAAAACATTTAGAAATAAAAAATCTCCAACCAGTGAAAACCCGTATGCAGATCAAATCGATGTGCGCGGGGTTATGATTGATAAATTGCTTGCTGCTAAATATCTTTTGAGAAGAAATTTAGATGTCAGTTTATTTGATAAGTTTACTGATAACTTTCTTAATAAAGATGGTTTTGCACAAAAGACGGTCAGTGTTTTAGCGAATACAATGTTAGATAGTCTGCAAACGCAAGCTCCGCTTGTCAATGAGGCAGGTGAAGTGATTACAGACGCATCCGGAAAAGTATTGCTAATCCCATTGCAATATGGACTTTCTGATTCACACAACATACTTGCACAAGAGCAAATGGATGAAGTGAAAGAAAATCTTAAACTTCCAGGAACGGACACTACGTTTGGACGTGAGATTCTTCATACCGTCGGATTAGAAGTTCCACACTTATTACATACAGAGCTTGCTGGTCCATTCACAGATATCTTTAGTGTATTTGTGAAGTCGATTAATGAAGCATCTAAAGTGGGTACAATGAGAAAGTTAATCATTCGTAACCGAGTATTCTTTGCAACAAAGGGCATGGCACTTGCTCAAGTTATTTTTAATAACATTGAAACGGTTAGAATTTTGGATCAGTTGGATGAAGAAACAATTACTAAAATTCTAGAAGAACTTAAAAACCCTAAACCACAACCACAACCTAAATCAAAAAGTTCAGTCGATGGTACGGAGCCATCGGAAGAACCAGATCCCGCAGTTATCGCACAAGCCAAAAAGCTAAAACCAGAAATGATTCAAGCTTATTTGGATGGTGAACTAAAAAGCGAAGGCTACTATGAATTAGTTTTAAATAGCATGGTTCATCCTGAGTAATAGTATTTAAGGAAAAATAAAAAAGCCCAGACTCAAATATCTGGGCTTTTTTTAGTAATTTAAATAAGCTCCAATGGACATATTATTATATGTGCCTGAATTTGATGTTTCTAATTTAACAGCTCGAATAATATAAATTCTTCCTGAAGTTGCTGCATCGGATGATGCAAAAGAATTTCCTGTGATAATATTAGTATTCACTTTTCTAAATCCATTCGATTGTTTTTCGTAAATATTATATCCTTGAAATCCAGCGGATCCATTTTGCGATGAATGTGACCAACTAAATGAAAGCGTAGATCCTACAGCTTGAACTGAGGCACCGGTTGGAGGTGCAACGTATTTCATTCTAAGAGATGGATCTCCCATTAATGCCATTTGAATATTGCTTTGTGTACCGCCGGCGCTTCCACCATATAGAGGAAGATAGGTATTATTAATTTTATTATTCATCGATGCTTTTACACTTAATCCAATATTTTCACCCATACCCATTTGATGAAAATACCAATGTGGAATTCCTGCCCAAACATTGGTTAATCCTTTTCCACCTGAGATGAATGCTCTTAAAAAACTATTATTGTAATCCCAGTCACCAAAGTAGCTTCCAAAGCTCATGTTAAAAACAGAACCGTAATTCACTGAAGCCATATTCCATGTATTGGATTCAGCGATGTATTGGTTTGGAGCCGTAAATTTATCGTATCCACCCCCGTTACATGCATAAGTCCAGAGATAGTTCTGATTGTTCATCATTTGGTAGAAAGGTTGAAGGCTTGTGTCTTCAATCATTGAAACCCGAGTAAAATTGGTTGGTCCAAGTAAAGCAGACAAATTATTAAAACCACTTTGAGAAAACTGATAACCTGTGAAGTTATCAACGAGCCGTCCTTGATTTGAAGGAACATAACCAGCAGTTTTGAAAGTATGTGCTTTATTTAAATAATTATTGTAAGTCCAAATTTCTGGAGATGATTGACCATTTGGCCAAAATGCATCCATATTTTTAAGATCGACTCTTCCTACTTGAAGTTCAACTGTCGAAGGAATGTCATCTTGGTCAAATCTTCCATCCCCTGGGTGATTGCTAAAAAAATTATTTGCTCCATTTGTAAAATCCTTAGTTGAATCTGTCCAAGTACCATTTACATCTGCATAAAATGCATCTGAAGGCCAATGTCCTTGGTGTGCGCCGTGACCGTCATTAAAAACAACTCCAGATCTAGCGATTGCAAGATTACCTAAAATATATAGTGCCTTAACGTTTGAAGTATCAGAGTTATAATCTGAAATCACTTGATTACGAACGGTTGATGGTGAAGAGTAATGATCAATGACTCTTTCTACAACGATCCAACCATCACCAACAAGATCTTTTACTAGTTGATTTTTAGCAGTCGTTATTCCTGAACTAATTTCTGAATCGATATAGAGTAATAACTTTCCACGGTACATCGGTAAATCTACTTGTATACCTGAAGAAATATATCCATATGCTGTCCCAGCATTAGTACTCATTACAACTTGATATTCATAGTCGATACCGCTGCTCATTGATGTATCCGTATATGAATTTGAGCTGGCTGATGGAGAAGCGATCGCGGTTCCCCAGCTTGAAGCCGTTTTTAATTTTCGGTAAATATTTATACTAGAAACTGATCGGCCACTTATATTTGCCCAACGTAGAGTAATTTGTGCTGGCGAAGACTGTATGTCTGCATAAAGTGGAACGCTTTGTTTCGATCCCTCATACCAAGTGATTGTTGGAATGCTGGTGGATGCTTGTGTTGTAATTGCTGAAGACGATACCCATGCAGAACTGCCATAACTGTTGTTTGCTTTAATTCTAAAATAATATGTCGTCGATGCGCTTAATCCAGTTACACTTACACTGGTAGCACCAGCAGAGTGAGAACTTGAAACTAAATTGCTTGTAAATTGAGAGTTAGTCGCTCTGTCTAATGTAAAGCTTGTTTCATTGTTTGAGTTATCAACCCAAGTTAAATTTATTTGAGATGATGAACTTGCTGAACCAGATAAGCTACTGGGTGCAGAGGGTGCGGTTCCACTAACTGTTTGAGTGGTGGCACTGGCAGAATTTGAATTTCCGGATGTTCCATAAGAATTAATTGCGCGAATTCTAAAATAATAGGTTGTTGATGCTGAGAGTCCAGTAACGCTATATGAAGATGAGTTGGAGCTTGGTGCAGGTGAAACGGTAGTTAAACCAGAACTAAATGCACTATTTGTAGCACGCTCTAGAACGTAACTTGTTTCGTTACTTGAATCTGTCCAAGTTAAATTAATTTGTGATGTAGAAATTGAAGTTGCGCTTAAATTTGAAATTGCATTCGGAGCGGTGCCACTGGCGGTGAGAGTTGTAATTGCTCCTGAAGAAACCCATGCGGAAGATCCTCCGGATGCGTTTGCACGAATTCTAAAGTAGTACGTTGTTCCGGCTGTAAGTAAACCGATTTGAAAATTTCTATAAACTGGATCAAGAATAAAAGAATGTTGTATATTTGAAAAATTCGCATCCAATGCTCGATCAATACTAAAGTTTGATATGGTTCCAGTTGAATAGCTCCAGCTAAGATTTATTGTAGTTGTCGATGCAGCAGTACCAGTAAATCCAGTGGGTGCAGCGACGCTTGAACCCCCAGAGGTGGATGGTGTAGTTGCACTAACAATATTTGAATAGACTGAATTACCTATCGAATATTTAGCACGCACTCTGAAGTAGTAAGTTGTAGATGCAGATAATCCAGTGACTAGTTTTGAAGTTGTATTTGGTGCAAGTGCCGCACTAACTGTAACAATCCCTGAAGAAAAAGTTGGGCTTGTTGATCGTTGGAGTTTGAATGAAAGTTCTTGATTTGAAGGATCGGACCAGGAAACTAAAATCGATGTACTTGAAGAAGCAACTGCAGTGACATTCGATGGAATATTTCCCACAGCTTTCGCATAAGTACTAAAAAGCAGAATGGATAATGTAATTAGAAATGTATACCAATAACGAAAAAACCCTCTCATGACGAACCCCCATTTACATATTTTCTTGAAAAAATATGTCCCAGGGATTTATAATGCAAAGAATTGCCCATAAGAGTTGTTATGAAATTATTCAAAGATTTCAGGATGTGTAATTAAAACACACCTGTTTAAGTAGTTTGTATTTGACTAAAAATTAATCAAATTGACCCACCAATACATGCAGGCTAAAATTCTAGCAAGTTTAATTTTTTTATTGAATCATGAACTCTGAGAAAAATATATCTGTCACACCAAGTTCAATATTGGCTGCGTCTTTCATTATTTTATTAAATTCACGAATGAGTTCAGTTTTCAAAATAAGCTTGCCTTGCATAGCACTGAGTTCGTTCATTTTCTTTTTACCGACCGCACTGATAATTTTATCTGTCATCACTGCTTTTAATTGTTTGGCAGCAGCAGCGGCTTCTGCTCCGTTGGCTTCGAGTGCAACTAAGACGGTTAGATAATGTGGTTTTCCGTCATCGGTTGCAATATTGACAGTCATTTGATCAAAGTTAACAAGAACTTTTTCATTCTGAACTTTTTCTGGAGCTTTATCTTCTTCGATAATTTTTTCCATCTCAACAGATTCTTTGATTTCTTTTTTCTTGAAAATCAACTTTGTATAAACGGCAACACCCAATACTCCAAGCACGAGTAAAGAATTTACCAGGCCTAATAAAATGCCGGTATCGAGTTTCTTTTTAGGTTTAGGGGCAGCTTCCCCTTCTGTTGCGCCTTCTTTTTCTTCAGCCATCAATTAAGATTATAGCTTTACTGCTTCATAAGGCAAGCCAAGGTCCTTGGCTACTTGTAAATAAGACACTTTGCCATTGTAAACATTCACACCTTTGTACAGAGCTGGATCTTTTGCAATAGCGTCTTTGAATCCCATATCAGCTAACATCAGGGCATATTTCAAAGTAACGTTGGTTAGTGCATAGGTCGAAGTACGTGCAACGGCACCTGGCATATTCGGAACTGCATAGTGGATAACCCCGTTTACTGTATAGGTTGGATTATCATGGGAAGTTGTTTTAATGGTTTCAACGCAACCGCCTTGGTCAATAGCGATGTCTACAACTACGGATCCAGGACTCATTTGTGAAATATGTTCTTTAGTGACTAATTTTGGGGCTTTTGCACCTGCAATGAGAACGGCTCCAATAACTAAATCTGCTTCGCAAACGGATTTTTCAATATTTTCATAATTTGAAAATAAAGTTTGTATGGTTCCACCAAAAATATGATCGAGATATTCAAGACGTTTTGCACTGACATCTAGAATTGAAACTTGAGCATTCATGCCTGCAGCGATTCGTGCAGCATTAATTCCAGATACACCGCCACCAAGAATAGTCACTTTTGCGCGAGGAACACCCGGAACACCGCCGAGAAGAACTCCCTTCCCTCCGCTTGCTTTTTCCAATAAATGAGCTCCAATTTGTGTGGACATTCTGCCCGCAACTTCACTCATTGGAGTTAGAAGGGGTAGTGAACCATCTTCAGGTTGAATTGTTTCATAAGCAACTGCGGTCACTTTTCTTTCCATGAGCGCTTTTGTTAGTTGAAGTGCAGGAGCTAAATGTAAATATGTATAGAGAATTTGGCCTTCTCGTAAAAGACTATATTCTTCAGGCAAAGGCTCTTTAACTTTTACAATCATATCTGCTTTTGTGAAAACTTCTTTTGGAGTTTCGATAATCGTAGCGCCAGCTTTCATATAATCATCGTTTGTAATTCCAATTCCTGCGCCAGCATTGGATTGTACTAATACAGTATGTCCGTGATCTTTGAGT
The DNA here is from genome assembly GCA_964589335.1 of uncultured Bacteriovoracaceae bacterium. GTDB lineage: Bacteria > Bdellovibrionota > UBA1018 > UBA1018 > UBA923 > CAZPTV01. The sequence continues at coordinate 6,266 of CAZPTV010000005.1, read as the reverse complement.
GCCTTTACTCCAGATGGAACCATTCCAACGCGATTTTCATTATTCTTAATTTCTTTTGGTACGCCGATGATCATTTTCGATCTCCTTTATTATTTTACTTTAATTTTAAGTCCGTCAAAACATGGATAAATGTTTTTCGGGAGTGTTTTTTTAAAACTTTCAAATTCAATTTCATGTGCCATGTGAGTGAGAAAAGTTTTTTTTGCATTCACTCGCTTAGCAATTTCTAAAGACTCAGTAATTGTTACATGAGTTGGATGAGGTTGAGGTCGAAGACAATCTAGTACCAAAACATCCAAATTTTTTAACAACGAAAAAGTCTTTTCGGGAATATAGCTACAGTCTGTAATGTATGCAACGTTGTTAATGCGAAACCCGAGAACTTTAATTGAGCCATGCTGCACCTCGAGAGGAATAACTTTAACCCCCGAAATGCGAATAGGTTTGTCTATTAAATGTAAATCTATAGCTGGCTTTCCGCCACCTTCCTGTGTGTAAGAAAATATATAATCAAATTTACTGTGAATTGCATGAATTGTTGCGCGGTGTCCATAACAAGGAATTGGACGCCGCATTATGAAATTAAATGATCGTAACTCATCAATTCCGTGAACATGATCGGCATGAGCATGTGTAAATAAAACTGCGTCAATCCAAAACAATTTTTCTCGCATGGCCTGAAACCGTAAATCAGGTGATGTATCGATTAAAAATATTTTATCATTTGTTTGAATAACGATACTGGCTCGGGTTCGATTATTTTTTTGATTTTTAGAAATACAAGTTTGGCAATGGCAATACAGTAAAGGAGTTCCAGATGAGGATCCACAACCAAGAATTGTAATCTGTGTGCCGGCAATAGGCTTAGGCGGTGTGATTAAAGGAACTTGTTTAATTTCAGAAAGCCACCGAGATTTGTTTTTGAATTTTGCTTTCATTTTTTTTTCCTGTGGATCATGATTGTACCTATGAAAAATTCGCACAATCAAGCACGGACTGCATTTATCACAGGTGGGAGTGGATTTATTGGGAGTGAATTGATTCGACAGCTCAATGCGCAAGAAATTCGAGTCAAAGCGCTCATGAGAAAGACTTCGACAGATAAAAACACAAAAGGCTTAGAATACGAAACGATTCAAGGTGATTTACAAAACCTAGATGCATTAAAAAAAGGTGTCATGGGTGTGGATTATGTATTTCATCTTGCGGGTGCTATTTGGGCAAAGAGCAGAGAAGAGTATTTTATTCATAATTGCGAAGGTACTAAAAATCTTGCAAATGCCTGCAAGGATGTGAATCCAGGACTTAAGAGATTTGTATTTGTAAGCTCACTTTCTGCAAGTGGACCGGCTTCTGATTTAACGGCAAAGTCTGAAACAGATTACGATACTCCGGTATCTTGGTATGGAGAAAGCAAATTAGCTGCCGAAAGAGAGTTACTTAGAATTGCGGACGGAGTATATCCAGTGAGCATCGTGCGTCCACCTGCTGTATATGGACCTAGAGATCAAGACGTTTTTACATTTTTTAAATATGTCTTTGGTGGAGTGGTACCACTTTTTCCGACAACAAATTCAACGCAACAAAAATATTATAGTTTGGTACATGTAGAAGACCTAGTGAATGGAATCATATTATCAGCAACGGTTACCGAACAGGCAAAGCGCGATGTTTTTTTCTTGTGTGGAGATCAATTTCACACACTCAAAGAAATATATTCTGAAATCGCAATAGCACTGAGCAAGCGACCCACATATATTTCTGTGCCTAAGTTTGTTATGTCAATCATGGCAAGAATTTACGGCTGGCTTCAATCAATAACGGGTAAGCGAATGCCGTTAAATCAAGATAAACTTCAAGAATTATTACCAGATTTTTGGATATGTTCTAATAAACATGCAAAACAAAAATTAGGATTTCAGCCTAAATATAATTTAACAAAAGGGATTCATATGACGGCGGAGTGGTACTTAAAAGAAGGTTGGCTAGGCAAGCGAAGGTTTTAGATTTTCCATTTGACAGTTGCCATCAAAAAATCCACCAAACTGAATTTCAATTGAAGGTGAAATAATTTTTCCAATGACTCTACCAGTACCACTAATAATTACTTTTTGTTTGGCAATAATTTCGCCACGTACAAAACCATCGATTGTAATTTGGTCGGCTTGAATTTTTCCTTCAACAACTCCATTGTTACTAATAACAATTTCAGTGCCTGGCGTACCTTTTAGCGAACCGTTAATAGTGCCTTCGAAGCGCGTGAATTGATCGAATAGAATCGTTCCTTCGAATGAAGACCCTTCAGAAATTAGATTCATTTGATTAAAGCTCATTTTTATTCACCTATTTTTTTATTTCATGTAAATCATTTACGAGTAATTCGCCTGTTCTTGTAAAAATTAAAACCTGAAATGATTCTGGAACATTAGGAATTTCAAACTGTGCATTAACAGCCCTAAAGCGCGCGATAGCAAAAGTTTCACCTTTTTCGAAATCTAATAAATAAGGCCCATTTGTATTAAAAACATTCGGATAAGAATACATATTTTTATCAGCTCTAGCTAAAACAACAATGTATCCTTTTGACGTACCTTCGTCAGGATGCGGATTGTGCAATTCAAACGTAACGGTCGTTTGTCCTTTGGAATTTGCTGGAATGTAATTGATATTTTTGACTTGTACGAGTTCCTGGTTCTTAGTTTTATCTACAACTAGAGGTGCAAATAGAGCTAGGGCTGGATTTGTCTTATCAATTTCTTTTGTTTTTTCGGCAAGAGTTGCCTGGTTTTTAATTTTATTTTGTAAAATATCTATTTCATCTTTTAGTGATCTTATTTGGTCTTCGGGTGAACCGCTTTTTATCATTTCAGACATTTCAGCAAGCGTACCTAACGAGGCTTTTTCTGGCTGTATTCCGCGATTCAAATAAAGTCGGATACTTAGCGCGACCAGACCAATCAATAGTGCAATCAATAAAGAAATAAACGCAACCATTCTATAAACCGAACGAGTATTCAAATTCAGGCTTCGAGGGGCACTATTTTCCTTGTAGAGGATTACTTTTAAGTCAGACATGACCCATTCATTCTTCATTGGGTACAGATGAATGTCAACTTTTTCAATGGTTTGCCGAAAAGCACTAGAGGAGAATTGAAATGGCTCACGACATCGTGCTTCTTTCGACCGACGATGTGTTTAAGGTCGGACAAAAAAAAGATGGAACCATTGAGATCATGCTTCCAGTGAATATGTTCCCAGATCAAAAAAAATCTGAGAAGGGAACAAACTCTGGCGTGAAGATACTTTCAAATCCAACGACCGTTGAAGCACCGCCAACTCCGATTGTTTCTGAAACAAAAAAAGAATTTACTGAACCTTCGATATTAATTGAAGTACCAAAATTCGAAAGCAGTATTGATTTACAGTCTGTAGAACCTAAGGTTCAAAATAAAAACATTGCCTCACAAAATGAAACCGTAGAAAACCCCGGGTTGATAGAAGCGATCAGTCTGGTAGAGCCGCTAGGAGTTAGCAAAGAACCAAGTGGACTCATCGATATTTCAAATGGTGAAATGGCAAAGCCAGAATCAATCCATTTACATGAGAACAATTCTAAACCAGAGCCGATGCCTGGAGTTGAATTTACAAATTCAGTTTCAATGTTAGAAATTGAAAAAACCTCACAAGTTGAACATAAATCCGAAAATTTACATGAACAAATAAAAATTTCAGATGAAGAACAAATCCTACCAACGATTAGTCGAACAAAAGAAGAAATCAATGAGAGTACATATCTGTTTTCAAACACTCCCAAACCGGAACCCATTGAGCCGTTCAAAGTAGAAGCGGTATCTGAGCCCGAACCTCTACCCGTCGAATTGCCAAAGGTTGAGCCAATTCCAGTGGTTCCATCATTTGATTTATCTAAAATAATATCCAATCAAAAACCAGTGGCGCACACCGAAGTACAGACACAGAAAGATCAAGACGTTGATATCTTGAAAAATTATTTAACTTTACGTGAAAAAGATATCTCAATTTTAAAAGCGCAAATGGATCACAAAAAAGATGAGCTCGACGTAGCAAATAAAAAAATTGTTGATCTAGTTACTGAAAATGAACACTTATATACTGAAATTAAAAACATCAAAGAAAGAATGATGGCCGTTGAAAAAGAACGAATGGAAATCGAGAGAAAAATTTCAACAGACATCGATACGGTTCATCGTGAAATTGATGTCAAAAATGAAAAAATTCGAACACTTGAAGAAAAAGTAAGACAAGCGGAATTTGATTCAGAAAAAATGAAAGAACGTGTCAGAATGGATTTGCGTAAAATTCGTTCGCGCGAAAAAGAGCTAGAAAACCGACTTGAAATATTAAAAAAAGATAGCGAGATCCTGATCGCATCCAGAGAGAGCAAGATTTTAGAATTAAAGCGTAAAGTAGATTTACTAGAGTTTAATCACGATGTTTTGATCGATAAAAATGAACAAGAAAAAAGAAAGTATGAAGTGCTCTTAGAAAAAGAAGCACAAGTAAATGAGTTGCTACGCAAAGCTTTCGATACATTAACATCGGTAGTACCGATCAAAAATATTGTTAAAAATGAAAACGAAAGTGTAAATCCACAAAACGAAAATACTTCGGCAAAGTTGATCTCCATACAAAAACCGGCTGGAGGATTTACATTGCCTGAAGAATCAACGGGTACCGGCACTATGCTGAAGGCAATTGAAAATGATGATAAAGAGATGACGATGGTTCGATCCGTAGAACAGTCAACGCCTGATTCAGATATGACAATGGTAAAGCCATTGGCTCCGTCTTCTCCGTTTAGTGATGAAGGCAGTATTCAAATTCAAATTCCATCGTCTGAGGAAAATGCAAAGACGATTGACGCCTCATCATCGGATTTTGAAATCAAGATTGCATGAATACGCCAAAGGGCAATAAAAAAAAATTAAAACTAGTGGTTAGCGACTTTCATATCGGAAGTGGAATTTATCTTAAAGACGGCTCTAGAAATATTCTGGAAGATTTTCAATACGACGATGCATTTATCACATTTTTAAACCATCACTGTTCGGGTGAATATTATGATGCAGAAGTCGAATTAATTATAAATGGTGATTTTTTTAATCTATTACAGATTAATTATAAAGGTGTTTATACGCATCTTATTACTGAACGAATTGTGCTTGAAGGTTTAAGACAAAGTATTGATGGTCACCGCGAAGTATTTCTGGCGTTAAAACGTTTTGGCAAAGCCCCAAATCACAAAGTTACATATGTTATCGGTAACCATGATATGGGAATGCTCTTTACAAAAGCACGAAAATATTTTTCAGAAATTCTCGACTGTGAAGTTACTTTTTATGAAACAAATTATGATTTTGATGGAATACGTGTTGAACATGGGCACATGCATGAATGGAATTGTAAGTTTGATTTAAATCGATATTTTGTAACAAGAAATCTACCGGAACCAGTATTGAATCTTCCATGGGGTTCTGCATTTGTAGCAGAATGTTTACCAAAAATAAAAATGGAAAGGCCCTATGTAGATAAAGTACGACCCTTTCAACAAATGTCTAGGTGGATTTTATTAAATGACTTTTGGGCGGGATTTAGAATTGGTTTTAAAATACTAATGTATTTTATCGAATCACTGTTTTTTGCTGCGGGCAGAAAATACTTTACCTGGAAAGGAACAATCGGGTTATTAAAAACACTTTCGGTTTATCCAAACTTTGAACAGGAAGCACGAAAAGTTTTAGAATCAAATTCTGAAATTCATTCATTAATCATGGGACACACACATGTACTCATGTACCGTCGATACCCAGAAGGAAAAGAATATTATAATATTGGGACATGGAACGAAGCGACTAGTCTTGCAATTGGTAATCTTGGAACGCATGCAATGATGCCTTATGCGATTATACATTACCCTGAATTACCTGAAGGGGTAGAGCCAGGCACGGTACATGATAAAACTTTACTGCGTCCGCAAATTCGACTTAAAGAATGGAAAGGGTTTTGGAGACCCGATGTTGATGCAGCGATTTAATATTTAGGCTGCCTTATCTTTTTTAAATTTATTCACAGGATAAAAGATAACTTTTTTAATTGAATTTTTAATAACAAGAACGGCATTCTTTTTATCGGCTTTTGTTACAATATAAGATTCAGGAATTTCTGGAACAAAACCTTTTCTTTCCCTAATTAATTTTATTGCCCAATCTTTAATTTCAGTGGTGTAT
>CAZPTV010000004.1:0-14597 GCA_964589335.1 uncultured Bacteriovoracaceae bacterium | reverse complement strand
GGACAAGCACTATTAAAGTCAGGCCCTGATTGTTTGATTATGGCAGCTGCTGGATCATTAACCCCTGAAATTGAAATTGTCATTTTATCAATTTGAATAGAGGTCGTTTCATTTTGTAGTGTGATAAAACCTAAGGTTTCAAATTCTTTGATCCACCCTGGGGCATCCCAATAATATTCATGGTTTCCTGTACAGTAGAATTTTCCATATTTTGATTTTAATAATTTTAGAGGATCGCATTCACTACTCAAATCTTCTACCATTCCGTCGATAGCATCACCTGTAAGCACGATAATATCAGCATTTTTTGAATTAATTTGTTCTACTACTTTACGTACAAATTCTTTTCGAATGGTGGGTCCTACATGAAGGTCAGAAATTTGTAATATTTTAAATCCATCCAAATTGGGTGGAATATTGTTGAAATAAATTTCAATTGTACGCACAGCGCTTTTATTTGATGCGTTTGAGAGACCTACGAATACACCAATTAAAGAAGTTAAAATAATTAAAAGGCTCGATGATGTTGAAATTAGTTGGATAGGTAAAACCCAATTCAATAAATCTCTGAATAAGATTATAATGAATAGATTGCTTAAAAAGCCAATACCTGTAAATGCAATCCATAATAATTTTCTTTGAAATTCTGTTGTACGGTTGCTTTCTTGATTCCAGTAAAAAAACGGAACCCAAAGGATAGTGAGGTCAAGTAAAAGAATAAGTGAAATAAAAAATATCTTAATAGGTATGGAATGGATTGGAAGTAAAATACCGTAACAGATATATGATGTGAAAAGTAATACAATTGAAGTAAATATGACTTTAAAAACCATCCATTGGACTATAATAGAGTTTAGTGTAATTGAAATTAAAAAAAAGATATTAGGTCATGCTGACACAGATTGATTTGAAAACGAGTATCTGAGATCCTAGTAAGACAGAGTAGAACGAAGGAGCAGTACGTTTGTGAATAGGATAATCAGAGTTATTTTTTTACTTTTCCTATATTCGACGTATAGTCATGCTGAATTCAAAGCATGTAGTGAGGGAACGTGGATTACGACAAGTCCACTGTTATCAGACCTGTCAAACAATTCAAATAACCAGTTTCAATATCGAAGTGGATTTACTGATAAAGACGGTAATTTGATAGTACATTTTAACAGCACGAATTCGTTAGATGCAGGTGAAGGACCGGATTCATTAGCAAAAATAAGTGCTTCAGGACAAATTCTTTGGAAAAAAAGTCCATATATAAATTCGCCAGGAAAATTAATCGATTTTACTTCAGGAAATGTTTCATATTTAGTTGGACAGAATAGTTTGAATCAATTTGCACTTTTGCAATTTGATAAAAATTCGGGTCAAACCAATTGGGGTAAGCGGTTTGCAGCAATAGGTTTGAAGGCAAGTAAATTGATTGTAGAATCGGGTGTTACTGATCGAAAGGGTGATATTTATTTGGTTGGTAAATTTTATGGATCAATGAATTTAGGTTGTGGAACTAAAAAAAGTTTTGTTGCAAATTCTTCAATGTATAATGGTTACGATGCTTTTGCAGTTAAATTATCTGGAGAAGATGGCCATTGTTTATGGAATACAGTTTATGGCACAAATGGTGATGAATTAGCATCGAGTGTATTTATAGACCCCAATCAGAATGTAATCATTGGAGGTATTCATACCAGTATGATTAGCTTTGGTGGCGCGATTTTTCCGGGATATACAAAAGAAAAAATTGATCAAAATAAATTCAATGCATTTGTATTAACACTAAGAAGTAGTGATGGTTTTCATTTGAGTTCTGTTTCCTTAGACTTATCGGAAGGTCCGTTTGCAGGAATTAAATGGGAAAAACATCTGCCGTTTAAAATATCTCGCGTAGATCGTTTTGGTTACATTTATGCACAAATAGAACACCATACTGAAGACAATGGTTTTTTAGGATCAACCTTCCTTATGAAGTTATCTTCACCTTTGAATCGTTTATGGACAATGCGATTGCCGCATATTCGAGTTAAAGTAGACCCTTTAAGTAGTGATCAAAATCTGATCATTTCTAGTTGGAAAAACTATGAATCAAAAAGCATTAATATCATGAGCGTATCGACTGATACTGGATCGATAACTCAATCTAAAGATTACGATAAAATGCCAATGGCGTCGCAGGCATCGATTGTTTTAGAGTCAACAAATGGGTTAGGCATGTATGTCTTCGGAAATAATCCTCCAACCATTGATTTAGAGAAAAATAATTTAGAATTATCTTGTTCAAAAATTACACGTTCACAATTTATCTCACATTTTCCTCTTCAATAAAAAGCGGCAATATTTTCATGTGTACTTGAGACACATTTGTTTGAAGGCATTCGCTGATTTACACTGAATTCATATCATTTCAATGTGGAGTAGAACGTATGCGGATTCGAAATAGTTTAATGGCTGTAATTTTATGTTTATTTTGTTTTCTAGTGGCATTCGGTGCAATCGATACTGCCTATGGCGACGAAGGAAGTGCATACGATACAATTGGTGTTCATTTGCAACAACCCGAAGATATTCCAACTGTGAATCAAAAACCTATATTGCAAAAACTACAAGATGAAATTTCAAATTATTCCAAAGCAGAAGAATTAGATAATCAAAAAATTACTAGTAACGAAGTAGAGTTTGCAGCCCTTCCAACAAGGATACGTGGTGTGAGTGGATATTTAAAGCGTATCTCTCAAAACTCTATTGCTACGACTATCGACAATTTGCCAGTGGGACTGCTCAGTGAGTGGGGAGTCAATGTAATTCGTTTTAATCTCAGTGCAGACACACAGCCAAATTTTATAAACGGTAAGTCTGTTGCTCCTGCCGATTTATTAACGAACCCTTTACACTATTACAGTGCTTCACTAAATGCTTTGAAAAATTTTCTCTCACAAGCTGAACAAACTGGAATGAAAGTGATGGTGTCTTTGGCTGATTCCTATGGTGTCGCTTCACCAACTTTTTTTGCCGGAAAGTGTACGGGTTCGGCGCCGCAACCAGTTGCAGATATTTATCGTGAACATGTCATTTCTTTTTGGCGTGAATTTATGAGTTTATATAAAGGCAATTCTTCAATCGTTGCAGTTGAAGTAAAAAATGAGCCAAAATTTGCATACTCTGAATCAATTAATAATCAATGTATTTGGGCAGATGTACTTATTCCGAAAGCGTTAAATGTAATACGTGAAGCGGATGCAAACATTCCAGTGGTCATTGAGCCCGGTTCTGGTGGTCACGTAGAAGGTTTTAATTATTTAAAATATAGTGAGAAAAATAGTGGTGAATTTTCGTTTAAAAAAATAAATGATCCAAATATTTTATATAGTTTTCACATGTATGCGCCCTATACATTTACGCATCAGTGCGTTTCAAATAATGCTTCACTAAATTCACCATGTCCTGGAAATAAATATCCTTGGGATAATGGTTCATATGCGACTGCAAATAATCCATATTCAAGTATTAAAAACACAATTCCAGAAAGAAGATGGAATAAATCAGAGTTAGAGGCATACATGAAACCTGCAATCGATTTCATGAATAGAAATAATGTGAAGAGAATTTTAGTGAGTGAATTCGGAGCGGTTCGTTGGGCTCCAGGTGCAAAAGAATACTATGAAGATTTAATTTCAATATTTGAATCTAAAGGCTGGGATTGGATGTACCATTCACTTTTTGGTTTCGATGGTTGGAATGCTGCAAATCCTGAAACAAACATTCCATCAAATTATGGTGGAACAGGTAGTGCGTCTGTAACGGGTTTTCCTGTTAATTTTTCTGAAAATCCAAGACTACAGGTTGTAAAAGACGGTTGGAAGCTCAATTTAAATACAGAAAAAGAGATTCCTGTTAAGCAAGAATAAATATTCATTCTGATACAAAAAATAATTTTTAAAATAATCAATTTTTCAAAGTAGTACCTAAAAATCTAGGTAAAAATTTCCTATCAACAATTTGAGCTTTTATTTTACTCGATACAAGGGTTAATAAGAGTCGCAACTTCAATTTAATTCAAATATATCAACATGTTAATGCCAAGTGAAGTTGCTTTTTTACGCGCAGCAGTATATAATAATAGAGCGGAACGTGTCTGGGGGATTTTTATGGCTTGCACAGAAAGTGCGCCAAAAAAATTTATTCGTTTTTTATTAGTGAGCATTTCAATGTTCATGCTTATAAATATTTTCTCTTGCACATCAAAATTTAATCGCGATGAAAGTTTAGATTCAGAATCGAATTCAGTTTTAACAAATTCACAATTAATTAAAGAATGGCATCATTTATTGCAAGTGAATGGGTTTTCAAATGTCGATTCTTTTAGTTCTTCTGAACAAAGAGTTGCAATGAATGATAATGGTCAAGCAATTATAATTTGGACTCAAGATCAGGGGCCCAATTCTGGTTTATACAAAGCTGAACGTGCAATAAATGGAACATGGACAATGCCAACGAGTCTTGCTGATAAAATTTCATTAGATGCCGGTACAGGCAGTCCAGGCTCACCACAAGTTTCTATGAATTCTTTTGGTGAGGCTGTTGTTACTTGGACACAGTCCGATGGTCAAAATGAACAAATTTTTAAAGCAGAACGTGCAGTGGATGGAACGTGGACCATACCGTTAAATATTACTGATAATATTTCTCCAGATGGGCAGAATACAAATGCTCCGCAAGTAGCAATCAATTCAAATGGTGAGGCGATAATTTCTTGGCAACAATTTGATGGGGCATTTACACAAATCTATAAGGCAGAACGTTCTTCAAGCGGTACATGGACACTACCTTTAAATTTAGCAGATAATATTTCTGTCGATGGTCAAACAGCAGATTATTTATCTCAAGTGGTCATTAACGATAACTCTGAGGCAATTATTACTTGGGCTCAAAGTGATGGTGCAAACAATCAAATATTCAAAGCAGAACGAGCTTCAAATGGAACTTGGACGCTACCATTAAATATAGCAGATAATATTTCAGTTGATGGTAATAATTGTAATACACCTAAACTTGCAATTAATAGTAATTCACAAGCAATCATTACTTGGGAGCAGACCGATGGAACACATAGTAGAATATTTAAAGCAGAGAGAGCTTCAAATGGGACATGGACAATACCTTTAAATATTGCTGACAATATTTCGTTCAATGGTTCGGGGGGATTTGAACCAAAAGTAGTTCTTAATGAGAATGATGAAGCGATTATTACTTGGCATCAAGGAGATGGTTTGTTTTCTCAAATATTTAAAGCTGAACGTGCTTCGAATGGAACTTGGAGTCTTCCCTCAAGTCTTGCAGATAATATCTCTCCAACCCTACAACACGCATATTCACCTGAGATTGCTTTGAATGATAACGGAAAAGCTATAATAGTTTGGTATCAGAATGATGGCATTAAAAATCAGATTTTTAAAGCAGAACGTGCTTCGAATGGAACTTGGACTGTTCCTGCAAGTCTAGCGGATAATATTACAATCGATACTGGTGATGCGTCCTTCCCAAGGGTTGCAATGAATACAAATGGTGAATCTATTATTACTTGGAGCCAGCATGATGGTTCAAATGCTCAAATTTTTAAAGCTGAGCGTGCTTCGAATGGAACATGGACATTGCCATTAACTCTTGAAGAAAATATTAGTCCGAAAGGACAGTCGGTTGGATACACTCAACTTGCAGTCAATTCCAATGGAGAAGCAATTATTACATGGACTCAAAGTGATGGCACAAAGACACAAATATTCAAAGCAGAGCGATCATCTAGTGGAACGTGGAGTATACCATCCAGTTTAACGGATAACATTTCACCAGATAGCCAAGATGCTAGTTATTCTCAGGTTGCAATTAATTCTCATGGTGAGGCTATTATCATTTGGGATCAAAGTGATGGTGCAAATAATAGATTATATAAAGCAGAGCGTGCTGCAAGCGGTACATGGACTGTACCAACAAATTTAGCTGATGCAGTTTCACTCGCGGGTTCGGATGTCGATGATAAAATACATGTTAAAATAAATGATAGCAGTGAAGCAATTATTGCTTGGGTAGCTAGTGATGGTTCAAATGCTCAAATCTTTAAAGCAGAGCGCGCATCAAATGGATCTTGGACATTGCCTGCTAACCCCAATGACAATATTTCACCAAATGGTACAGAAGCAGGTCAGCCAAAAATAGCTTTAAATAATAATGGCGAAGGAATAATCGTCTGGACTCAAAGCGACGGTACAAATGATCAAATATTTAAAGCAGAGCGCGCATCAAATGGAACTTGGACGTTACCCGCTAATACCGGTGATAATCTAGCGGTTGATGGGACTGATGTTTCAAGGGATTTACAAGCTGTAATCAATGAAAATGGGGATGCTGTAATTGCTTGGACTCAAAACGATGGCGCAAATTCTCAATTATTTAAAGCAGAGAGAACAGCCGTTGGGGCTTGGACAGTGCCTGCAAACATAGGTGAAACTCTTTCTATTGCAGGACAAGATGCCGTTGATCCTCAGTTAGCAATAAACGAAAATGGTGAAGCTATTATTTCTTGGTTTCAATCTGACGGAATTAGTTTTCAGGTTTTTAAAGCAGAAAGATCAGATGTTGGTGCTTGGACTTATCCATCAAGTCTAGCTGATAGTATATCAATCAATGGTTATCCCGCAGGTCGTACAAAAGTATCTTTGAACGAAAGAGGAGAAGCAATTATTTTCTGGGTTCAATACACTGAAACAAGTCTTCAATTTATTCATGCTGATCGTTCATCTGATGGTGTGTGGATATTGCCTACATTAAATGATGGAATATTTAGCTCTAGTGACGGTGTAATACTTTCAGACCTAACTGATGTTTTTTTACTCGATACTGGTGAAGTAATTTTTGGATATGGTACTTCCACACATGGGGTTGCGGTAAGTGAATTTCGATAATTAAATTATTTAAACCCACCAAAAGTTTTTCAAGATTAGAATCAATATTATTTTGTTTGAGAGATTGTTTTTTCAATTCTTGAATCTGGAATTAGCCAGATAAGTGCTACTAACGCATAAATTGATAAAGAAATTATAGGATTAAAAATGGCTGTTGGAATAGAAATCCCGTACAAGATCAGTGAAATAATACCTTTAATATCTTTTCCGACTGCTTTTGCTAAAATTGAATCTTTCCCGTGATTCGCAATAATTGTTTTAGATAAAATATAATATGCGATTGCTGACATAAATAAAATAATACCATATAGTGCCACAGGAATATTTGAAAAATGATTTTCACCCGACCATGAAGTAACAAATGGAACTAATGAAAGCCAAAATAATAAATGAATATTTGCCCAAAGTATTTTACCGTTTACAACCTTTACGGTGTGTAAAAGATGATGGTGGTTATTCCAATAAATAGCAATGTAGATAAAACTTAACACATAACTGAAAAATACTTCTTTAAGTGAATATAAATCTGAAAGTGTAGTGCCATGTGGTACTTTTAATTCTAAAACCATTATCGTAATGATGATTGCAATTACGCCGTCACTGAATGCTTCAAGTCTAGTTTTGTGCATTGATATAACTCCTTTATAAGTAAAAATAAAATATACGTTTATTTTAAAAAAAATTAAAGAACTCTCTTAGATTGTGTGAAAATATATAAGGAATTGTTAATTTATAAATACATCAATGATTTTGTAAAATTGATATTTATTTCCAAAGACAAGATTATTGGTTATCAAATATAAACATTATAGTTAATGAGTTGTCGGGCTTAATAGGAATTAAATGAATAAAAATTATGGAATCCATTGGTTCCGCAGAGATTTAAGATTAAATGGCAATCAAGCTTTAATCGAGAATATAAAAAAAATGGATGGAAATACGCTCGGTCTATTTTTCGTTGATTCAAATTTTCTCAGGAGAGATGATTTTTCAAATAATCGTTTTGCGTTTTTTTTAGAAACTTTATCTGAATTGCAAAGTGAAATGCGTACGTTGGGTGGAGACTTGCTTGTAATTGATGAAAGGCCTGAGGTTGGGTTTTCTAGTTTGGTCAAATATCTTAAAGACATGCCCCCGTCTTTGGTTAGTTTTTCAAAAGATTATGAGCCTTACTCACGAAAAAGGGATAAAGAAATTCAAAAGATATTTGAAATAAACTCAATTACTACTGTTTCAAAAAGAGATCATATTATTATTGAACCCGAAGAAATTAAAAAAAAAGATCAAACCTATTATCAAGTATTTACACCATTTTTAAATAAATGGAATGAGCTCATACATACTGAACTGTTTAGTGAGAGAGTAAAAAATCAAATAAGTTTTGATTTTAAATTTAAATTAAATTGGTCAAAGCAATTAAACGATCCCAGGTTTCCATTTACTGATTCATTGAATCAAATTAAAAAAAAGAACAATTCATTTGTAGATATTTCGATACCTGATGCGGGTCATAAGCACGCAGTCAGCGCTTTGAGGCTATTTAAAGATAAAGTCGATTCATACAAAAAAGATAGAGACATGCCTTCAATTACTGGCACTTCTAGACTTTCGCATTTTTTAAAAAATGGAAGTCTAACGACTGCTCAAATATTTGAATATCTAAACTTAATTCAAACCAATATTGTGTCACACACAGGTCGAACACAGTATTTTAAAGAGCTCGTATGGCGTGAATTTTATTATTCTATCCTATGGAATCGGCCAGAAGTTGAGAGTGAAAGTTTTAATCCTAAGTATAAAAATATAAAATGGAAAAATAATAAAATTTGGTTTGAGCGATGGAAAGAAGGAAAGACAGGATTTCCAATTGTGGATGCAGGAATGAGAGAGTTAAATACAACTGGTTTTATGCATAATCGAGTAAGAATGATTGTAGCTTCTTTTTTAACAAAGGATTTGCTCATTGATTGGAGGTGGGGTGAAAAATATTTTATGAAAAAACTACTTGATGGTGATTTGGCGTCTAATAATGGAGGTTGGCAATGGGCAGCGTCTACGGGATGTGATGCTCAGCCATATTTTAGAATATTTAATCCATGGCTTCAAAGTAAGAAATTTGATCCAGATGGTGTTTATATCAAAAAATATTTAATTGAATTAAAAGACGTGAATCCAAAATTACTTCATCATCCCGATTGCGATTTTAAAAAATACAAATACCCATCACCTATGGTTGATCACACAAAGCAAAGAATAGAAGCGATACAATTATATAAATAAGAACTTGACCGTTGAAAAATATAAAGTTGAAATGACACAAAATGGAGAAACAGAAATGAAACTAATTTTATTAATCTTTTCGTTACAATTTCTAAGTACTATTGCATTTGCTACTGAACCAGAGTTTAAAAATGAATCTGAGTTAGGTGTTGTACTAACGGATGGAAACACGCGAACAAAAAATTATAATGTGAAACAAGAAAACAAATATATTTGGGATCAAAATCTCAGTAAAATTAATGGTCAATTCTTAAAATCGATATCGAATGGAATCGAAAGTGGTCGTTACTGGTCGTTAGGACTGCGTTATGAAAGAGAATTAACAAAAGAATGGGCGCTGTTTTTAGGTCAAAATATTGAAAGTGATATTTTTGCAGGATTTCGTCAGCGCTTTAATACTGACTTGGGCATGAAATATCTCATCGTAAGTACGGATGAAACAAAATGGCATGCCGAAGCTGGTTATCGCTATACGATGACAAAGACAAACGATGATAAGAAGACAAAAGATCATTATGCTAGATTGTACTCCGAGGTTACACAGGCATTAAATAAGTCAGTCACAACTAAATTATGGGCTGAATATTTGCCAAATTTTACAGTAAACAATGCGTGGAAGGCAAATGGCGAGCTATCAATCTCTGCAATGATGAGTGCTATCTTATCTCTAAAAACAGGCTATCTTGTTAAGTTTGATCACCAACCTGTAAAATCTACTTTAGTAAAAACAGATTCAGTTTTTACTACTGCATTAGTAGCAAAATTCTAGGGAGAAAATCATGACAAAAGAATTTATATCTTTCTTAAAACAATATGGTGTTATTGGGCTAGCGATCGCAGTAATTATTGGCGGAAAGTTGAATGAACTTGTTACGAGTGTTGTGAATGATTTACTGATGCCACTAGTGTTTCAACCAGCGCTACGTGCAGCAAATGTAGATGATATTCGAAAACTTAGTTACAACGGCATACTATATGGAAAAGTTATTGGAGCAGGTATTGATTTTATCATCGTTGCATTTACAGTGTTCATGATTGCAAAATATTTGCTTAAAGAACAAAATGTTGCGAAAAAGTAATCAGTTGCACATAATTCTAATTGCTTTGCTTATTTTTTTTATTTCTTGAGTTTCTTCCATTGATTTTCTTTTTACAATGTAAACATCGCTCCGACATACACGCTCTGAATATGGACTTCTGCGCCTTTCGAGATGATAGGCTTCTTTAACTCTCTTGTTGTGTTCGTTGACAACGAATACAGGAAAGTATCCCGCTACTCTTCCTTGTCTACAGAGCTCAAGTGCAGATTCCATTAATGTAACTTGATGAAGAACCTTTCTAGTATAGGCATCTTCGGGCCAACCATCGAGTCCGCGTACTTTGTTTGGATTTCCTTGCAATGGCATGACAGGAACAACATATGGAAGATTTTTTTGCTGATAATCTTTAAAGGCACCCTTACATGTAAATACACCCATTTCAATAGAAGTGATCTTTAAAAAATCTAACTGAGGATCAGGAATGGGTAAATATGTTATGCCAATATCAAGTTCATTGTTTATAATATGTTTTTCTATCATTCCTGGTAATAATTCGTGAAGTTCAAGTACGCAATCATTCCAATCTAGACGATCTAAAAACTTAAGAAAATAAGTTGAAAAAATTTCGAATGTTCCAATTCTCAATATTGATTTTGAATTTTCGTTTTTATGCAAACTTGATTTTAGTTTTTTTAACTCTTCGATTAGTAAAGGTGATTTTTTAAAAAGAGTGACACCTGCATCGGTGAGAATAATATTGCGTCCATCGCGCATCCAAAGCTTAACCTCAAGTTCATCCTCAAGTACTTTCATTGCCTTAGAGAGTGCGGGAGCGCTGACACGCAAAATTTCACCTGCTTTTTGCATGTTTCCTGTTTGTGCTAAAGTGGTGAAATATTCTAGTCTTTTTAAATTCATTAACTAACGGTTAACATAATATAAAGAATATTCAATATAAATTAATAATAAAAAATGTCATAAACTGAAAGTAAGCAATTGAAAGACGAAAGGAGTACTTTTATGCAAAAAAGAAAAATATTAACACTTATTAATCTATTACTGGTAACAACAAAGGTATTTGCGGGATATACGGCACATGAATGGGGAACATTTACATCGCTTGTCGGTTCGAATGGAATTACGGTCAATGGAATGTATCACGAAGATGAGATTTTACCTGAATTTGTGCATGGATTTGGAGAAACACAAACCATCGCCCAGCCACTACCACGGCCTGAGCCTACAAGGACAACACATCCTGATCCAACTAGGCCAAGGCCGTGCCGAGGTAAGGCATGTTTTGATGATGCGTTTTATGAACAAAATAGTATTACACAGAAAATGGAAACACCTGTGATATATTTCTACGGAGATGCACAATCAGAAGTTGAAGTGAATGTAAAATTTCCTGACGGTTTAATAACTGAAACATTTCCTGCTCCAGTGATGACGTATCCTTTGAAATCTCAAATGCCAGTTCTCGGTAATGGGAATACAACGTTTAAGGTACAAGTGCTCGATACAATATTTGGAAATCTTCCATATGTAGATTTCACAAATATTTATTCACACGCAAGGAGAGTTGCTTCAAATGTTGTTAAAACTGGAAGTGAATATGAAAAATTTATTTTCTATCGAGGTCTGGGAAGATTTCAACCAAGAATTCGATTTCAATCTATAAATGGTTCATTAAATCTTTCTGTAAATATTAGCGATGCCCCTCAATCAGCTTTTTTAATTGATGTGAATCAAGCGGGACATGCAAATATGAAAGCTTTAAATGATTCATTTACCGAAAGACATTTTTCATCGACATTTATTAATATGCTTCAAAATCACGATATGAAAAGTAGTAAATCTATTGTCGTCGGAAATGAAGCTATTCGATCAAGTCTGATTTATGCATTGAAGCGTGCAGGATTA
Source organism: uncultured Bacteriovoracaceae bacterium (assembly GCA_964589335.1). GTDB lineage: Bacteria > Bdellovibrionota > UBA1018 > UBA1018 > UBA923 > CAZPTV01. The sequence goes on along the minus strand of CAZPTV010000004.1, from coordinate 2,404 downwards.
AATGAAGACGAAGCGGTTGCGATGTTAAATACATGGGAACATGGTTATTTAAAAGTCCCCGGATTGCGAATGCTTTATATTCTTCCACGGACTGAAGTAGATCAAATTTTACCTTTAACAATGAAGCCCGCTCCCGAACTATTAGAGCGAGTATTTGTAGGTCGAATTGAAATTATGTTAGACACTGAGGAGAATGCAATTTTACAAGACATACTTGTGCAAGGAATTGAGTTTGATGTTAAGAAACTCGGTCGTTTCTCTGAGTCTAAACTGCGAAGAGTTCTGGATGTTTATAGAAGCAATGTCAATGCAGTGCCTGGCAACATTAGGTTGATTGAGGACTTGGTAAATAAAGCAGCTCAATTAGGCAATAATGGATAGTCTAAAAAAGGCTAGGTGTTTAAACCTAGCCTTTTTTTTATAGTAAATTACGAGAGAAAAGATCTACAGTTTGAAATTGTTATAAATAAAATTAAAATCGTTTAGATGAAGCGAAGTCTTCAAATTATTTTACTTACTTTATTTTTCACTCACAACTCAAATGCAGCAGATGTCTGTCAGTATTTTATTTCTGCACCAATTGACGACGGAAATTGTAAAATGCCTGGTACGAATACAATGACTGGCGGAGGTTATCCAACTTATTTAGACGCGTCGATTTTAAATCCTGCATCAATTCCGATTATCAAAACACCAGTGGGATTTGAAGCAATGTTAAATCAAGAAAAAGAAAATATTTCACATGTAAAAAAAGGATCGCAAAGTTTTTCATTAATTAAAGGCTTTGATAATGCAGGTGTAGGACTATCGTCATCATCTGATGATTCATTCTTTACTAATAATATTAAGCAGGCATTTGAAACTGGATCCAGTTTGCAACAAAAAGAAGAATTTGAAAAATATATTTCGAATCGACCCAAATATAGCTTTGGTGGGGCTCTTACATTTCCATTTAAATTACTAGAGCAATTCTCAAAGCCAACTATCGGGTATTCGTTTAATTATAATAGAACTACAAAGCGCGTGGATTATTCGATGGGCGCTTCAATCAATAGCCGATTTATTAGTTTTGGCTATAGTACGCTCGTAGAAAAATCGAGTGGTTTATATATTGGTTCAAAAACGTATGTCATGAATTTGGGCTTTAAAATACCATATTTAAGAGCAGAGCTCTCAAGAGAGATGTATCGCTCGAGTTATGTGAATTTATATACAGATATTGCAACGATTACTTTAAAGTACCGAGCCTTTTTAGGAACTTATGGTGTAAAAAGTTTTAAAAACTTATTAGGCGACACTGTAAAAAGAGATTATTTTTCTGCGCAATTTCGTTTGTCCAAAAAAGTTGTTATGGGAGCAATGGTAAACTATATTCCAGATGCCATTTCATTGGTTGCACAAATATTTTTTTAGCAATACGGTTTCTAGATAAAAACTTTTAAATTCTAGTATCCATTGCTAGAATGCCATTATGAAAAAAAATGAAATCTGGAAAGTTATTGGTGCCTCGTCGGCGGGAACGTTAATCGAGTGGTACGATTTTTATATTTTCGGTAGTCTTGCAACAATTATTTCAAATTTATTTTTTCCAAAGGGAAATGAAACAATTTCTTTAATGCTAACGCTTGCAACATTTGCGACAGGATTTGTTGTTCGTCCGTTTGGTGCAATATTTTTTGGACGTATTGGTGATTTGATTGGAAGAAAATATACCTTCCTTGTCACTTTATTGATTATGGGTGGCTCAACATTTTTGATTGGCTGTCTTCCAACTTATGAAACCATTGGAATTGCAGCTCCTGTGTTATTATTATTATTAAGATTATTACAAGGCTTAGCTTTAGGGGGAGAGTACGGTGGAGCGGCAACTTATGTCGCTGAATATAGCCCTGAAGATAAAAGGGGTTTTTACACAAGCTTTATACAAACAACAGCGACGCTAGGATTATTTGTTTCATTGGGTGTAATTTTAGCAACTAGAAGCAGCATTGGTGAAGATGATTTTAAAATCTGGGGTTGGAGAATACCATTTTTATTATCTATAATTTTAGTATTTTTGTCCTACATTATTAGACAAAAAATGCATGAATCCCCATTATTTCAAAAGTTAAAAGCATCGGGCAAAGCTTCAAAGTCGCCATTACGTGACAGTTTTTTAGAACCAGAAAATCGTAAAATGGTTATTTTAGCTTTATTGGGTGCTACTGCAGGACAAGGTGTGGTTTGGTATACAGGTCAATTCTATGCACTTTATTATTTACAGACCGTATTAAAAGTAAATTTTATAATCGCAAATCAAATTATTGCAATGGCATTAATTTTAGGAACACCATTTTTTATTTTATTTGGTTTTTTATCTGATCGTATTGGAAGAAAAAAAATAATGATGTGTGGAATGTTCATC
>CAZPTV010000003.1:6586-14993 GCA_964589335.1 uncultured Bacteriovoracaceae bacterium | reverse complement strand
ATTGCGATGGCGAGATGGTGGGTAACGTATTCTGGCTTTGTCAGAATGGGGTTCAAGAACGATGCAATGATATTGCTGATTCTCAAGACCCCGTCACTGGTGCTTGGTATCGGAATGGTTATCAAAGGCGCCACCCAGAAGCGTCTTCAGGCACTCCACTTTTAAGTCGTGACCATACATTAGGAATTATGGGTTATCTCGCAAAAAGCGGTGACAAAACTCGTGCTCTTAAGTGGTTAAATTTTATAAAAAACAATCCAAAGGTTGATGGATTTTTTTCAATTTGCCCACAAAGACCAAATATTCCTAAACCATCTCAATATACTCAAGTTGAATGGGACAAAGTATTGCCAGACGATCGTTGTCGTGGGCTACCTGACATTTTGTCATTGTACTACAGAACTTTTAAATACATTGGAATAACTGATGCTGAAATGGAAGCCATTGACAGTGACATTTACAACGATATGTTATTTGGCTTAATTACCGATGAAACATCGATGAATTACAACTCTGGACTCGTTCCAAATAAGGGTGTCTCATCTTTTCAAATCGCACTTTTTGCAGACAACTTAATGGTACGTCATGCAATCGGAAATAATTCTTCAGACTTAGCTTCAACCGCAAATAAAGTGAATAATCGAACAGAAAAAATCAATCCACGATTCCATTATATTGCTCAAAATTATTCAGCTACAGAATATGGCGCTTATCTCATTCAAAAATATTGTCGTGTACCACGACCTTGGTATGGAAACTGGGCTAGCACAGGAAACTTAGGCCAAAACCCATGGCCCGGAAACCCAACAAATCAGTTTTATATCGGAGAAAATATCGATACTACAATGTATCAATACTTTGGATCAACCGATCCTTGGGGTGCAAAGTTTTTTGATATCGGGCACGAATGTCTCGGTTGGATCAACCTTTATCTTGGAAACAACTCCAGAAGAAGTCTGATTTGTCAGTCCGGCGAGACTATTGTCGATGGTGCTTGTCAAACGGTTGCATTTACAAAAGCAACTCTCAGTCAAGTTGCGGGCCTAGGCTATGAACCTATGCCCCCCAGTGGAAATATTCGTTATGAAATGAACAATCACAAAGATTGTCCCTTTGGTGGCACGCCAGTAATAAATGATCCAAGTTGGACAAATCCTTATCATCAAAACTACTGTTTAATTACAAATGCATTTCCTGCCTCGATATATAAACCAGGAAAAACTTATTGGATTGATAACAGTGCATTTTCACAAGGTGTATATACATCACTGAATTCAAACAATGGATGTGACTCTGGTGAAACGCTAGTAAACAATTCATGCCGTGCCTATGCTTTTCCAACTCTTGATACAACCCTATATGTTGGAGTTAACTACTGGGTTGATTCTGGAGCGACAAACCCTGGTGTCTATTATGCAAAAGATTCAGGCGCATGTCCTTATGGCGGAATCCCCATAGGATCTAATTGCAGAATTTATGCAGCAGCATCCGGTTTATTTAAAAGCAATGTAAGCTATTTCATACGAAGAAATGCAAAATTTCCTGGAATTTATCATTATCCCTCACTTGGTAAGACATATATAGAATCAAATACGAACACAATTCAAAAAACCTCAAAACCTTCCACCCAACCAACTCAGATTAATCAAATTATACAAAGCAAATAACTTACCGTATTCAATAGATAATATTTTTCTGTAAAACAAGTCCGTTCGACACATCTATTTATTTCATTTTAAACAAGTTAATATCAAACCTTAGGCAATTTTTTCCCAATTCAACCCGCAGAACGTGAATTCAAATATTATTATTCCGATATAGAAATAGAGGATTGTTAATGTTCCTGAGGGTCTTTACTTTAATTATTTGTCTATTTGTATTTTCAGCTAAGCACTTCGCTTTTGCTGAAAATCCAAACTCTCTTGGAATTGTCATCGGCGATAAATTTAAAACAAAACAAAATATAGATATCAGAAAAAAAATCTTATTCATTGGATTTGGGGCAAAACTCACCAAAGATCAAGAATTTGAAGTCACAGAGGTTATCAACGAAACACCAAAGCGCTATAAAATTATTTTAACAAATCCCAAACCTTATTTTTCAATAGGGGCTCTTTATATTTCAGATGATGACTTATCTGACTTTAAAAACTTTGAACCCATCAATCTTAGAAAAATGGATACCATTCGCATGAGCTACGATGATCTGATGAAGGCATTAAATCCAAATCATATTTGTGAAGGTGGATGCGACGCCGATCAAATAAACGGAATGGTAAAAAGCGTTCGCCCCCCAAATCCACTTATTATTGAAACTCCACTTGCAGGGGCACGTCGAGTTATGCAAGCTTTTTATCAAGATTGTACCGTTACGGAAAACGTAATCAAACCTGGTGACGAATTAGGTCGTGGCGGAAAACCCACTAAAAACTGTACTCAATGTAACGGCATTACCGTTTCTAATAAACAAAGATTTCTAGACCCAAAATATATAGACGCCTATACGAACAAGCATTTTTATTTGTCTAAGCTGAAAAATCGTTTTCAAAAGCAAGAATATCCCAAAGCAAATTGTGAAAATATATTAGAGACACCTACAATTTACGCTTATGGTGCAAGTTGTAAGGTTGAGAATGGTGAATTAAAAATTCACCGTGATCTTTCCAAAAGAGACCGTTCAGCTGCAACTGGTGTTAGAATTAAATCAGCACCTGTCGTTGGATTGGACTGCGCTGAATTTATTGGAGCATCTTTTGCAGCCGCAGGATTGAAGCTTTATCCCAATCAAAAACCAGATTCACCGGGAACATCCACGCAAGAGCTTTATGGGCTTAAAGTAAACAATGCAAAGCCTAAAAAAAATCCAAACACATGCTTTCACACATTAGATTTTATACCTGAAACCATCAAGCCTGGGGATGTTGTTTCATGTAAAGCAAAACACACCTTTATGATTCACTCTGTAGGCGATGATCCATTTGGCATAGAGAAAACATTGAACGAAGGAAGAAGCTGCAGAGAAATTACTGCGAAAGATTTTGATTTTACCTATATCCACTCTGGGGATATGGGATCAAGCTTAGGTGTTTCAATCGTGCAAGCATCTTTTCATGGCACAAAAGGCAATTCCACAACCATGATCACTTCATTTGTAAACACAGCACGCAAGATCTGCGATGCAATCAAAACAAAAAAATCAGGCAAAAAGACTAAAATGAAATTAGAAAACATTACGATTTCAAGCTCAAACGCTACACACCCAATGGTCGTCTTAAGACACTTGGGTAATGCTAAACCAGAATGTAGCATTCCGAAAAATGAACGCCTAAAAATTGAAGGAGAAAAATGTGTTCAGTACTGTATGTGAAAATATATTTTTAATTTCGATTTTTATTTTTTCTTCGAATGCGTTTGCGATCAACTGCAATGTCAAACATGAAGACATTGCACGTGAGTTCGTCATTCAAGAATTATCGGGACAACGTGCACCTGAAAAATCGAGCTGCTTGGATCAATCAAACTTTAAAACTATTTTTTCATCACATGAAGTTGATTTAAATTCAAAACTTGAACCCATCATCGTTCCAAAAGATGCAGATATTAAAATACTATCTTCCACACGTAATTCTGCTGATTCAGAAGAATTTAAAGTGATCTTCGAGATAAAATTTAAAGACAAATCCGGAAAAACTCAAACCCACAAAGATTCACTAATGTTTCTTTTAAATTCTGAAAAAAAAGCACAAGAAGCTTCTGGGTGCGCAAATCTTCTAGATCCCCCCGCAAAGCGCTATCTATACGAAAATTGTAAGTAAAATACCTATACTCCATTTTTGACAATAAAGTCACTCAACGCTATAAGCAGTGCATGCTAAAACTGGGTAATAATTTTATTTCATTTCCCTTTGTACTTGCTCCAATGGCAGGTATTACCAACGCACCTTTTCGCAAATTAATGCGTGAACTTGGAGCTGGAGTTGTGATTAGCGAACTCATTTCTTCAACGGGTCTTGAGTATGAAAGTAAAAAAACATTGGATTTATGTTTTTCTTTTCCTGGAGAAAGTCCTGTTGGATTGCAAATTTTTGGAGAAAACGCAGAACATCTTTCTCAAGCAGCTCAAAAGCTTGAAAAACGTGGTGTTGATTTTATTGATATCAATCTTGGTTGTCCGGTTCCAAAAGTAGTGAGTAAAGGCGGCGGTGCCGCGATGATGAGAGAACCAGATAAATTGTTTAAAACATTAAAGCAAGTCGTTCAATCAATTCAAATTCCATTAACCATTAAAATCAGAACGGGTTGGGACGCTTCTAGTTTAAATGCTCTCGAATGTGTTGAGGCAGCTAGAGAAGCTGGCGTTGCTTGGGTTGCTATTCATGGTCGTTCAAGAGCGCAGGGATATGAAGGGCACGCGGATTGGCAATATATATCTGATGTAAAATCTAAAACTAAAATGCAAATCATTGGGAATGGAGACATCCTTACATCTGACGTTGCAATTAAACGACTAAAAGAAAGTGGTTGTGATGCAGTTATGATAGGTAGAGGCGCCTTACGAAATCCATTTATATTTTCAGAAATTGCAGAAAAATTAGATAATACAAATCTTATTTCATTTCATCGTGACCCTTCTATTACACTTTATTGGGCACTTATACGACGGCACCAAGAGCTCATGCATGAATGTTTTAACTCGTATTTCACTGGTATCCAATTGCGCAAATTTATGACCTGGTATTCTGCTGGATTCGAAGGTGCTTCTAAATTTAGAAAGTCATTATATGAAATTTCTAATGATGAAGAAAATTTAGATCGTATTTTAAAGCTTGGTGAAGAATTTTTTAACCGTCCAGATCTAAAGAAAAATTCTAGCTTTCTAGGTGAAGCTTTTTTACAAGGCGGGCATGGTTAATTTTTCTCTATTACAAATCGGGACTTCTCATCTTTATTATTCTTTTTAAATTAAAATCTAATTATTAAAATACAGAACCATAAAAGGATTTATTACTTTACAGCTCGTTGAAGTCGTTAGATCAACATTTAGGAAATACACTTTTCCGTTCAATAAATTTAATGAACTAGTCCTTGATACTGCTTTTGATGTGCCAACACTAATCGTACTACCCACTACAGCGGCACCAGCTGCAGCATTGTCAGCTGCAGCTTCAATAAGAGAATAACTACAATCTAAATCAACATCCGATAAACTTGAACCTTCAAAATATGCAATTGCATTTGGATTTGCAGTTGAAGAATATGCATACTTTGAAAATGAATTTACAAAATCTGCAGCTGTATCTCTTTGAAGTGCGATTCGATGATAGACTTCAAGTTTTGCCAAATTATCTAAAGCGATATAGAGACCTGCTTTAAAGATATGTCCAGATGTCGTTACAGCACCATTAATCAATCTTGCTTCCATGAGCTCTGAATTAGTAAACCCAGCCGCTGAAGACGCAAAAGATGCAGTTTTTATATCATAAGGATTATTATTAGTAGTAAACGTCATCGATGCACCTGTAACCGGGGTCGCAGAGGTCCTATTATATAGCCCAATTGTAAAGCTTGAAGCACCCGCACTCTTTCTCCCGATTGCAAAAAAAGTAAATGCATTACCAGTTATTCCAGTAAAATTTGACAAATCTTTTTTCCAGACAGAAAAATAGTTATTATTAGCCCAAGTAGTACTTGTACTAAATATTAATTGAGTTCCTATTCCTTGTAATGGTACGTAATCATTTCCACCTAAAGGAATAAATATTTTAGTCTTCGTTGCTTGAACTTGAGAAATTAATATTCTAGCCAAATATACTTTTAAATTGTTTCCAGATGCTGTCGCTTCCGTTTTCAATCTATAATTATTACTACCAACAGTTGGCGTAAATGCTACTTTTTGTCTCGTACGTGCAGTATTTGCAGGTATCGTGACCTCTGCAAGATTCGCTGTATTGTCATCATTTGTTAAATATACTTTATAAGGAGTTGCGACATTTGAATTTCCTGCACTAACTTCAAATTCATAAGTTACGGTATCACCGTCAAAATCATTCGTATCAAGTTTAATTCCGCAGCGATGAAAAAATGTATCTGAAGTATTACTTGCTGCGCCTGTATCACACAGTTCATACGGAACCTGTAGATCGCGTTTAAATTGAGTGAATGTCGAAGTTGTCGTTTTAAATGTAGTACCGGCGCTCACCTCGAGAGTTATGGTTTTGATTTCTGCTTTTGCTGATGCAAGTGAGCAAATAATTTGTCCTGCAGAATCCGTAATTGTTCCGCATGTAATTGGAAACGAATTTCGCGTACCTGAAGCAGTAATTGAAGAAATTGTATAATTAGGAATTGCTGTCCCATTTGCATCTTTTAATGTTAGAGTTATGGTCGAAGTTGAAGTTGTATCAGCAACAACAGGGCCCGTTGCAACAAGTGTCGTTTGAGTTGCATCAGGTGGGCCTGGCGGTAAAGCCAAAGCAGATCCAGGTGAACTATCAGAAACTGAAGTTTCACTTAGTTCACGTATTAATTCTGGAGGCGCACACCCCACAAGAATTAAAGCAAAAATGATGAAAATATATCCTAATTTCACCAGGTTATATTCCTCCTAATCACCCTTCGGATGCGTTTGACTAAAGCTAAGTAAGGTCAATTTTTTCTAGGTATTAACCAGCACGATTGTTGACTAAATGCGTCAAGTAATATAAACTAATTATTAGGGAATGAGGTTCGTTTAAATGGGGTTATATCTAACTGTAATTATTAGTGTTTTATCACTCGCAATTTCTGGCTGTGAAATGACCAAAGAGGTTAGTGTAAACACTACAGGAAGTAGCGGGGCGACTAATACTGGCAGTTCAGTTTCTGTACAACCAATTCCTACACCTACCCCAACTCCAACTGTTCCTGTAATAGATTTAGATCCGCCAACAAATGTTTCAGCAACTGCCGCTTCATCATCACAAGTAAACTTGAGTTGGGTTGATAACTCAACCGACGAAACTGCCTTCAGAATAGAATATTCTACAACTGCAAACTTTAGCACCGTAAATAGTGTTTCGGTTGCAAGTAATATTCAATCAAAGAGCATCACTGGATTAAGCGCAGATACAAATTATTATTTTCGAGTTATAGCTGTCGGAATTGGTGCTGAATCTATATCTTCTGCACCTGTTGTTTCTAAAACACAAGTGATTCCAGTTGTAGTGCCAACCACGCCTAGCGGATTAACGACATCGGTAATTAGTAGCACACAAATTAATTTAACTTGGACTGATACTTCAAATAACGAAACCGGATTTGAAGTAGATCGCGCTACGAATTCTGGTTTTACAACCGGCCTTGTAACTTCACAGATCACTACCTCGAATACAACCACTTTTTCAGCGACCGGACTCACTGCTTCAACTACATACTATTTTAGAGTAAGATCAAAAAATTCAGCTGGAATTTCTGCAAGTTCCGCGATTGCATCGGCAACAACACAAGCGCCTCCAATTACAGTTCCAGCCGCACCTACTGCGCTTACTGCTGCTGCAATTTCTCAAAGCCAGATTAATTTAACTTGGACTGATAATTCAAACAACGAAACCGGCTTTGAAGTTGATCGTGCTACAAACTCTGGATTCACCACCGGTCTTGTGACATCACAGATTGCAACCTCAAACACAACTACTTTTTCAGCAACTGGACTTGCAGCTTCGACAACGTATTATTTCAGAGTAAGATCTAAAAACTCTGCAGGTCCTTCAACAAATACAACTACGGCAAGCGCTGCAACTTTGGCTGCGCCAAGTGCTCCTGCTGCACCATCTGTACTTACCGCTTCAGTCGTTTCATCCACTCAAATAAATTTAACTTGGATTGATGCTTCATCCAACGAAGCAAATTTTATTTTAGAACGATCTAGCACAAATACCTTTGCTAGCGTTACATCAACAACAATTAATGCTAATACTACAAGCGTTTCTGTTTCAGGCCTAACTGCTTCTACAACCTATTATTTTAGAATCAAAGCTACAAACTCTGTTGGGTCTTCGCCTTATTCAGCGACTGAAACTGCAACCACTCAAGCTCCGCCTGTAACAATTCCTGCGGCACCATCGGCTCTTACGGCAACTGCAATTTCTCAAACTCAGATTAATTTAGTCTGGACGGATAACTCAAACAACGAAACCGGCTTTGAAGTTGATCGTGCTACAAATTCTGGATTTACAGCTGGTTTAGTGACATCACAAATTACAACTTCTAATACAACTACTTTTTCAGCTACAGGACTTAATGCTTCTACAGCTTATTTTTTCAGAGTACGCTCTAAAAACTCTGCAGGTTCTTCTACAAATACTTCAACAGCATCTGCAACCACTCAAGCTCCGCCTGTAACAATTCCTGCGGCACCATCGGCTCTTAC
>CAZPTV010000003.1:0-6486 GCA_964589335.1 uncultured Bacteriovoracaceae bacterium | reverse complement strand
AAATTACAACTTCTAATACAACTACTTTTTCAGCTACAGGACTTAATGCTTCTACGGCTTATTATTTCAGAGTACGCTCTAAAAACTCTGCAGGTACTTCATCTAATTCATCTACCACAACGGCTTCAACCCCTGCTCCTACTCCTACTCCGACTCCTACGAATATACCCGCGCCAGCAACTTTTTCAGATAGCATGCCATCTGATGCCACTGACATTAAAAGAACCATTCCATTAAAAGTTTTTGTTTCAAAAAATCCAGATCAAATTACAATTCAATTGCAAAATGTTACAGGAGTAACTCGAAGTGGTTCCATCAACGTATTCAAAAAAGTTAAAGGAACAACGGACTGGGGAACCAGCATTGGATCCATTGCAACCTCGGCTAATTCACTTTCATTTTCTGCAACACGCGGAGTACACTACGAAATAAAAGCAAGTGGTACCCTTTCTTCTGGAACTGGCCTTGGTTATACATCTGCTGGAATCGAAGTCGATTCACCAGAGTATCGAGGAAAAATAATTTTAGTAATTGATAGTCAATTTTACTCACAAATTCAGACAGAATTAACTAATTACAAAAATACATTAATCGCAGATGGTTGGATTCCAATTGAAGTTCAGGTGAATAGTACTGACAGTGTAAGCACTGTAAAAGCTGCCATTCAAGCTGCTTACAATACAGATACCGCAAATGTAAAATCAGTAATTTTAATTGGCAGAATTCCAGTTGCATATTCTGGTAATGGTGCACCGGACGGTCACGAAGATCATGTGGGTGTATGGCCAACCGATCAATACTATGCTGACTTAGGAACCTGGTCCTCTGGTTCAGGCACGATTACACATACAGGGTATCGTCTTCGAACCAGCGCAAGTATTTCTAGGTTTTCACACAATATTGCACCGAGCGCTCTTGAACTTGAAATTGGCCGTGTCGACTTACAAGCTTTAGATAAAGATTTAAACGGCAATACTGTTTTTCCAGAAACAGAAGTTAATTTATTAAAGAGCTATCTAAACAGAAGTTCAGACTACAGAAAAGGATTAGTTAGTGTTGGATCAAATCGAGCAATCATAAATAATACTTTATATTGGGCACTAGATAATGGGATTCAAGGAGTGTTTAAAAGTTTTAGTTCACATGTAGGAGTTGAAAACATTGAATTCACAAGTTCAGGTGGAGACTATTTTCTAAATGAAATCGGCCCAAGCACAAAACCAATTGCACAATGGGTTTATGGCGGCGGCGGATCTTATTTCGGTATGATCGGCAGCAACTTAGATATCATTCAGCTAGGTCAAAGTTCATATTTAAACAGAGGGATCTTTTTTAGAACATTTGGTAGTTACTTTGGAGACTTTGACACGCGCTCAAATATGTTGCGTGCTTTAATTTCTAAAGGCCATGGACTTACGTCATCTTATGAAGCTAATCCTGTACACACCCACTTTATGAATTTAGGTGAAAGTATTGGTTATAGTATGAAAAAATCTGTGAACAGCATGGTTTCTCAAAACTGCAGCGTAAGCAGTGGTCAAGAATGTATTGCTGAATACAACACAGGGGCTATCAATATATCTGGTGGAATTACATCAACTCTTCACTATGACGCGTCTTATGGATATTGGGGAGGCGCTTATATGGGGGTCGTAACTAATTTAATGGGTGATCCAAGCTTAAGAATGAGCCCAGTAAAAATGCCATCGAATGCTTCGTCTTCAAACTCTTCTGGGAAAGTAGCATTTACATGGACCGCACCGAGCGAATCCGCCATAGTAGGTTATAACATTTATAAAATAAATTATTCTGGAACTACTGTGACTGGTTACACTAAACTTAATAATAGTATTGTGACGTCGACGAATTTTACCTCAACGACAAACTATTTAAGCGGAGATAAGTTTTTAATTAAAACAGTAAAGCTACAAAGCAATTTAAGTGGCGATTATTTAAACCACTCCGTCGGCGCTCTCGTGACGAATAATTAATCCACTTTCTTTCTCTTACTTACAGTTAAACTAAGGGTGTCTTTTTTTATATATTCAACTGTATAAACTTTATACATAATAGCCTTGCGTTTCTTATTTATTATAAATAATATCATGCACTTACTAAAGTAATCCATTATAAACTATTGGCATTTTGATTGCACAATATATATACATATGAATATCGGAGCATTATTAATAAAGGTTTTTATATCAATCAACTTTATCTCAGTCGCTTACGGGCAAGTGATAGACCCAATGGCAATTCGAGAACCCGATCCATTTTTTAAAATTAATTATAATGAACTGAATAACAATAAAATACAGTACTACTACCAACTTGTTAATAAAGATGGAACGATTTACGAAAAAGATTTTTCGTTTAATCTTCAACCAAAGAATCAACCAACATTTTCAAAATATAAATCACTCGATGTCGCACATACCTGGGATAAACGAGAAAATAAAAATTACTACATTACAATGACAAGGGTTGCATATGTTGCAAATAAAGATATTTCATTTTTTTTAAAAAATCGGTCACTTGATCCAAATTATATGAATCAAATTGCAACCGGAATGAACATTCAGAAATCAGAAAATGATACAACCGGAACCGTATTTTTTATCCCTAGAGATGGGTTGATTCCATCTGCAAATTTTTCTGTTCAATATTTTGATAAAGCACAATACGAACACTCTGCCCCCGCTGAAGTTAACGAAGTATTAAAAGTAGCTCCCATTGAACTCGGCTTACCTGATCACGTGATCATACAAAAAAATTATAACTTTGGTTCTGTGATGATGATTTCACCTGCCGAAGCCAGCACGGCAGTTACATTTCACTATCGATTAGAAAATGGAAAAACACTCGTACTAAATTATACTTTAAACTATTTAAATCATATCTTCGGATTGCAAGACACGCTTTACGAAGAAACTGCAGGACGCGTAATCACTGGAATTAAAAATGTTAAAAAATTTGGAAACTCAGCTACAAACAGCCATCCAGCAATCAAGAGTGCTGCGACAGCAAATCCAATAGCTGTGAAATAAAAATTAGCTCAATGAAATCCACTTCTTTGAACCGATCATAGAGCACATTTCATCCATTTCCTTTGGAACCCCGGACGTTAGCACATCGCAACCCGAAGGAGTGATGATTACATCATCCTCAATTCGAATTCCAATGCCTCTATATTTTTCTGGAACACTTAAGTCATCGTGAAGAACATAAAATCCGGGCTCGATTGTAAATGCCATTCCTGCTTCTAATTTTCTAGGTTCACCATTTTTTTGATATAACCCAATATCATGAACGTCCATTCCTAAGAAATGACCGGTACCATGTGGATAATATTTTTTATATGCACTGGTCTCAACTGCTTGCTGCAAACTCATTCCTTGAATAAACTTAAGAGCAATCATTGCCTTTGTCAGCTCACCAACAGCAAAACTATGAATACCAAACATCGACATTCCAGGTTTTGCTAAATTAATACATTCTTTTTGAACGTCGAGAGTAATTTTATAAAGCTCTTTTTGTTCAGACGTAAACTTACCATTCACTGGGAACGTTCTTGTTATATCAGAAGTGTAATATTCAAACTCTCCGCCAGCATCAATCAATAATAAATCGCCATCCTTTAACTGGTGATTGTTTTCAACGTAATGTAGAATTGTTGAATTAATACCTGAAGCGACAATGCTCGGGTAACCGTGCCGAGCGCATCCTTCATTTGTAAATACAAACTCTAATAATGCTTCGATTTGGTATTCATACAAACCTGGTTTCGTTCTTGCCATTGCCTCAGTATGTGCACGTGCCGAAATATCAGATGCTTTCTTCATTAGTTGAATTTCTTCTGGAGACTTAAATAATCTCATATCTCCAAGTAATTCGCTCACATCAAATAACGGCGCCATACCTTTGCCTGTTCGCCCAGCTTTTAAACGAACTAAATTCATTAGTCTTAAGATTTTTTGATCTAAATATTCTACACCATTTCGATTTAAAGAATTAAAAAATTGATAATAGATACGATCAGCTCCCTCTAATGCCGTCTCCATTACAGAATCAAACTCAGCAACAGAATAAGCTCTAGAAGCACCAAATTTTGAAACCGCTCCTTCAACACCTGCCCGATAACCTGTCCATATTTCTTTTGCAAGATCCTTTGGATTTACAAAAAGTATGAAATCTTTTTTTCCTCTAATATTTCTGAACACTGCAATCGCATCCGGCTCAGTAAATCCAGTAAGAAAAAATAAATTTGAATCTTGTCTAAATTTAAAATGAACATCGTGATTTCGAATAAGTTCCGGATGCCCCGGCACAATCACAACACTATTTTCGGCTTGCTTCGACATGAGTTCAAACAACTTCACTCTACGTTTTTCAAATATCGACATTTCCAAATTTTCCTCTTTTCTATTCTATTGAACCGTAACTGAAACGGTTACTAAACCACCTGGAATTGTACTCACGGGCGGCAATAATTGTTGTGGACCTAACATTAGTTCTGGAATTTTAGGTGCCATATCCATTTGGTTCATTTGCTGAACATCTCCCTGAATTGAATTTGAAAGTATTCCGTTCACAGCATTAAGTGCCATTGAAGCCCCACCCGACTGCGGCGCTCCTCCCTCACTCTTACTTTGTTGAGGTTGAATTGAAACCGACATATCAAATGTTTTGTCTTCAGTTTTTGATCCTTCAGACAGCGATTGCATTTGTTCAGAATTCATTTTTTGCATGCTCACACCACCACTGCCGCCTGCATTACTTCCTGCCGCAACTTGATTTGATAGATTGAGTTGACTTAAATTACCACTCAACACCTGACCACTCGTCACATTCATTAATGGCCCGCCGTTAACCGATCCAATTGCTAACATTCCTGACATCACTGCTATTGCACCCGTTTGACTTCCAGAAGGGTTATCTACAACAAATTCAGTACCTCGAACACCCATCACTGTTCCACCAGAGCGAAATTGAACTTTACCTTGCGTTCCCACTTTGTTTGTAATCAAAGATCTCATTTTCCCAAACATGAGCGAGAAAGTTCCCGTACGGTTTTCAATTTTATTCAAGGAATAGTCTGATATTTTAAACGAGCTTTTGGGTCCCAAATCTATAACGGTGTCATCTGTGAACATAATTTTTACAGAAGATTTATCCGACGTAAAAATTTGATCGCTATTATAAATAGGCTCGGATGGCTTTGCTTGACGCGCCTGACCGTTTGCATTTTTAATTTGAACGTTTCCATTAGAAACGACTATTTTTCCAACTTGAGTTTGTGATTGCCCCCAAACAAAAATACAGATAGTGAAATTACATATAAAAAATATGAAAATAATTCGTAAAAAAATCGGATTGTATTTCAGCTTCATAGTAAAGTAGGATATTTTCTATAACATGCAAGTTCAACCAAAAACTCATATTAATATATTAATATTCCTTATAGTTTTCATAAGCCTTCTACTGCTTTCTAAACCTACTTTTGCTCAAAATCAGAATCCAACATTATATTTTTCAAACTCTCAGCTAGAAGTTTTACTTTCTAAGGCAACTGTCGCCTATCATGCGGAGCAGTATCTCGAAACAAATGAGTTATTACAAAAAATTATTTCTAATTCAGCACCGGGTTCAAAAGTTCATGTTGCCTCATTAGAATTGCAAGCCCTGAATCACCGTAAGGCAAATAAAGAAGACCTGGCGGCAGGTTCATACAAAAGATTACTGCAAGTAACCAA
Source organism: uncultured Bacteriovoracaceae bacterium (assembly GCA_964589335.1). Taxonomy (GTDB): domain Bacteria; phylum Bdellovibrionota; class UBA1018; order UBA1018; family UBA923; genus CAZPTV01. Next base: position 733 of record CAZPTV010000003.1, on the reverse strand, counting down.
ACCAGAATCACAAGCTCCTTATCATTTTGAGATGGGTACGATTCGGTTTAAACAAAAAAAATTCAGTGAATCGAAAATGCATTTTACAAAATCTTTTGAGGGAAACTTCAATCCAGGAACCTCTTTATTTTTTCTTGGACTGCATGAACTCGAAGAAAAAAATGAACGTAAAGCTTTACAGAATTTTTCATTATCTAAAAATTTTCCAGACCATGAAGCACTCGTTGCGGTTATCGATTTTTATATCGGTTTGACTTACTTGCAAATTGGAAAATCTGAGTCCGCATTACGAAAATTTATCGATACAAAAAGAAATAAAGAAAATTCTTCAATGGTTGAACAATCAAAGGCGGGGGCTGATAAAGCAATCGGCGAACTGAATCGTGCGGCAACTTTTATGAATGCTGGCATAACGACACAATATGATTCAAATGTTCAAAGTAATCCACCTGAAGTTACAAACTCAATCGGCTTAACAAACCAACGAACAATCAAAAGCATTGTGTCTGCAAACATAACACACGTAACACCTCCCTTAAGAACATGGCAGTTAACTCCATCCTATTCTTTTTATGGTAATTATAATTATAACTCAAAAACTAGAGCATTTAATTTTATAACTCACACAGGATCTATTTATTTATTTCATCAGCCATATAAAAAATTTACAACAGGCATAAAAGCACAAAGTTCATTTTCTTTTAAAAATTCTCCATCTAAAGTAAGCGACACT
>CAZPTV010000002.1:0-18557 GCA_964589335.1 uncultured Bacteriovoracaceae bacterium | reverse complement strand
CTTGCAACAGCGTCAGCGAGAGCTTGGTAATCGCCTAGTGAGCTAATATGATTTTCTTTAAATAAAAGATAATCTCCCAAAGATCGTCTATGTGCCTGTGCTCCGCCAATAAAGCATGAATACAAATCCGAGCGACGGTGTCCAGGCGCTGTTTTTCTAGTATGTAAAAGTTTAGTATTTGAGCCTTCTAATTTTTTTACTACATCATTTGTGTATTTTGCTATGCCGCATGTTCTCATTAAAAAATTTAGAATGGTTCTTTCAAGTGCAAGCATTTCAGATTTTGGACCTTCTAAAAAAATCCAAGGGCTGTCTGGTTTTAGAAAAGTACCTTCGTCAGCTAGTTTAGAAATTTTAAATTTTGTATTCCATCCGCTGATTTCAAGAATTCGAGTTAAAATTGGAAATCCACATGCAATTGTAGGTTTTTTTGCAATAATACTTGCTCGAATTGAGACTGGTTCAAGCTGGCAAGATAGGGTTGTCAGATCATTTTTGATTTCATCTTCGCGGAGCGAAAGTGAGATCAGCGCGTCAACATCTTCGTGCTTCAATATAGAAGTAAGATTTGGAATTGAAATCGGCAAACTCATAAGGGAATGTGTATATAGATATTATGAAAATGAAAAGTCTCTTTTTACTTCAATTTTTTTTACTCGGGCTAAATGCTATTGCTGCTGAATCCGCTTGGTTCGCTCGCCCAATGGGGTTCACTAAACAAAAAATTAAATTAAATATCATTGAAAGAAATAAAGAGTTGTACGTGCCGTTAAAAGATTTTTGTCGTGCGTTTGGTTGTAAATACACGTATCAATGGGATCAAAATCGTGTATTAATCAGCAATCCACAACTTGCAAAAACAGGAACCGCTATTTTTAGCTCCTTAACGCGTGTGGGAATTGTAGATGGTCTATTAATCGATACTAAGGCTCCAATTTTAAGTGAACCACGTTTAGGATATGTAATTCCAGTTGATGTTTTATCAAGTACAGCGATTTTAATGCAGCTTGGAGAAATTGAGTCTCCAATCAAACCAAAAGTCGTTGATGCTGAAAAAGTAAATCAGATACCTCCTCCTCCAATTCCAAAAGAACTGAAACAAGAATTTAACACCCTCGTTATTGATCCTGGCCATGGCGGTTATGATGTGGGTACAAAACATGGAAAATTAGAAGAAAAAGATATTTCTTTATTTTATGCCATTTCACTTCGAGATTCTTTAAAAAAAGCAATGCCTGATTTGAACGTCATACTTACAAGAGAAACGAATGACTTTATCAGTTTGAATGAACGATCAAAAATAGCGAATCAAAAAAATGCCGACCTATTTTTAAGCTTGCATGTGAATCATGCGCCAAATGAAAAAATTTTTGGCGCAGAGACCTATATATTAAATCCAAACGCTACAGATGATGACGCGAAAAAAACAGCAATGCTGGAAAACGATACATTTCTTAAGTCGTTAAAAGAAAAAGAGACAAAATCTTCTAAAGGGACTGTTTTAAAGATATTAGCTGAGATGGAGCAGACAAAATATATTCAAAAAAGTGCATATGCCGCAGCATTTGTTCAGCAAGAATTATCTGCGTTGAATGCAACACTTGGCTTAAAGAATCGAGGAGTTAAGCAAGCAATGTTTTATGTGTTGTCTCAGGTCGCCATGCCATCAGTACTTGTAGAAATGGGATTTTTATCAAACCCTGGGGATCGTTCGCGCTTGATGGATTTAAAATTTCGTGATGAATTTACGCAGAAATTGATTAAAGCTCTTATTCGTTACCGAGAGCATTTAAAATCAGGTACTTAATTTAGGAGAAAAAATGCCACGTTCTTTTGACCGTTCCAATCAATCTTGTCGTCCAGTAAAAATTACTCCAAATGTGAATGCATATGCAGAAGGCTCAGCGATGGTTGAGTTTGGAAATACAAAAGTTATGTGTATGGCAACTATTGAAGACTCGGTTGCACAATGGCTTAAGGGAAAAGGGCAAGGTTGGATTACGGCAGAATATGGAATGCTTCCTCGTTCAACCCATCAACGCATGAAGCGAGAACGAGATAAAATGAGCGGGCGAACCCATGAGATTCAAAGGCTTGTCGGTAGGGCATTGCGTACTTGTCTTGATATGAAAAGAATTGGCGAGCGAACAATAATAATTGATTGCGATGTTATTCAAGCAGATGGGGGAACAAGAACGGCGGCGATTACGGGAGGATATGTTGCATTAGCATTAGCAATTGAAAAACTTCGTGCCTCACAAAAATGGATTGATACACCAATGATCGATCAGGTTGCAGCAGTCAGCGTGGGAATGAAAAAGGGTGAGATTTTTGTGGATCTTGACTACGACGAAGATTCCACCTGTGATGTCGACATGAATTTTGTAATGACTGGAAAAAGTGAGTTTGTAGAAATTCAAGGTACGGCAGAACATAAGCCTTTTACAAAACTACAAATGGATTCGATGACAGATGCAGCGATGGCTGCGATTCAAGGACTTCATAAAATACAGAATGAAACTATTTTAATGTTTAAAAAATAAAAAAAGGCCATTCTATTTGAATGGCCTTTTTCATTTTGAAGTCATCTATAAATAAATGCTCACAACCTTCTTAGTTATGAATATAAGGGACATTCACTAAAGCAGATGCTTCTAAAACTACTTTTGCTGAGCGATGAGAAACTCTAGATAAAACTTGATTTCTTGTATATTCAATTACAGTTTTACCAGGCATTTCTTCAGGGATAAACATACATTTGGTTTGTGAGTAATTATCTGTAACTGTGATTGTTTCAAATGCTCCACCAAGTTTAGACTCTTCGGTTTCAGCTTCATAAGTGTAAGCTCCGCAAGAATTTTGGTAAATATTTACTATAGACAAAGTTGTATTAATTACTGGCGAAGGAATGCAACGTTCAATCAAACATCTTGATGTTGAATGAGGATAAACGATTAGTGTTATTTCTTTTTTATCCAAGTTAATTAAAACTTTACCACGTGGGCTTCCGTGAAATGGATGCAAAGAGGGTACGTTCGAAGATATAACGCTGATCATATCAGCGCTAATAATGTCGTCGCGTTCAATTGTTTCAGCTTTAGCAATGCTAGCTGTGGTTATGGCTAAAAGGACCAATAAGATTAAGTTTTTCATAATTTACTCCTAGTTAATTTTTAATGTTTATAGACGTTCATCGCGTCTGTTGAGGCAGTTTATAAGAGATATTATTAATTAATTCAAATTATATGATTTTATGTGTATACATAAGTATAACTTATGATAATAGATCAACTAAATCTCAATGCACTTCAAATGTTTTGTACTGTTTTTCAGTTAAAAAGCATGACGGCAGCTTCAAAACAATTACATTTAACCCAATCTGCAATCAGCCAAAATATAAAAAGCTTAGAAGTAAGACTGCAGACAAAATTATTTGATCGCATAAATAGAAAGATCATCGCAACACAATCTGCAATAGAACTTTATAACATCGTACAATCAACGTTTCAAAATTTAGAACTATTCGCATCAAAATTACGAGGAAAAAATCAGGACTTTTATGGAGAGTTAAAGATTGGGTCTCCACTAGAGTTTGCAAATAATATTGTTTTTAAAAAATTAGTTCCATTTTTAATAGAACACCCACAGTTGAAAGCAAACATTCGAGTCGGTTTTTCAAATAAAATAGTAGAAGCTGTTTTAAATGGCGAACTAGATTTAGGATTTGTCGATGAATTTAAAACCGATAAAAAGATTCATTTTCAAAAAATTCATTCTGAGGAGTTGGTTCTAGTGGCTTCTGTTAAATATATGAGTACAACAAAATTTAAAAAAGAAAGACTCAGTGAATTTAATGAACTTCAATTTGTTGATTATGATAAAAGTAATACAGTATTAAATAGGTGGTTTTTGCACCATTATGAAACTGTACCAAAAAAAATTAATGTTAGAGCGTTTGCTACAAACGTAATCAGTATAGCGCAGTTGATTACAAACAATTTGGGAGCGGGTGTACTTCCACGACATCAGTATGAATCACTATTAAATGATGGAAATAAGTTACATAGATTTCATGGATCAGGAAAAAGTATGTTCAATACGGTAAGTATTGCCACGCTTAAAGAAAAGTCACAAACTCCAGGTTGTATTGAATTTATGCAATTATTTAAAAATCAGCCTTCAAAATAAAGTGCATAAAATTCTACGGTTTCATATCCTTCAGGATCAATATGAAAAGAAAGTTCATGAGGGCCGCCTTCTAGATTGCTTAGAACTTGGCGCATGCGAGGTCCGCGAAGATTGAGTTGTGTTTTTCGCGATTCTGAGTGCTGAAGATCTTTACCCATAAAGTTATCAGGAACAGGATGTCCGTTTAATGTAACGATAGTTTTTGTAGGCTTTGGAATATTTCCGATGACCTTTGCTTTCGGCGCAGAGACCAACCATACAGATTTGCATTTTATGTTAATATTTAAAGTTTGCTCACCTATAATTTCTTTATTCATGGCCAATGTTGGGTGCACAGATTCTGCTTGAAATTGCCACTTTCCTACTAACCACGGGGTATTGAGTGCAACATTATCCATTGAAGATAAAATTTGTTCTTCTCCTACTTCAGTTTCTTCAGGTGCATTCGCAAACTTTGCCATTTGGTTGATTCCAAAAAAAACTTCACCACCCTGAGTATCTAAGGAATACGGTTCTGCAAGTAGTGGTGGGCAAGCTAATCCGGGGCTCATTAAACGCAACTGTTCCTGAATTGTTTTTTCTAATAATACGTAGTTTCCTTCTTCGAAAATGTCTAAGATTGTATTATTTTTAGTATTGACTAAAACCCTTCGTGGCCAAGCTACATTTTCAAAAACATTCCAGATAGCGTAATCATTGTCACATACAACTGGATATTTTATATTTGATCTACGAATGAGATCTGTAATGTATTCTCTTTCTTTTTCAAATGAAAAAAGTGGACTATGTATTGCGATAATTTGCAAACCTGCAGGAGAATAGCGCTTGTGAAGTTCTGCTATGTAATCAAGACAGCGTTGAGTATGTACTAAATTTAGGTCGATAAAATCATATAAAATTATTTTATTTTCAAGTTCTTCTGAAATGGGAAAAAGGTATGCAATATTTTCTTCTTCATCAGTGTACGCCATAATGAGTGGCTCTGAATTATGCCAGTGATCCCAAGAAAGTCCCTTTGCTTCTATGAGTGCCTCATGTAAATTTTTAGCTAATTCTTCACCCATGAGTTTTCCAGAAAGCTTAAGGGCTTTAAATTTATTTTTACCGGAATCTTTACTGGGTTTGATGATTCGTTTTAGTTGAAGTGTCATGATCTTATTTTAGGATCTTTTACTAAACTTGTTAATATTCCAAATGAACAAAACACCGCTAAAATGACGAATGTGATGCGTAGGGAGGAAATAAAGTTCTCTGCCGGAGAAGTGTTGACGCCGTTTGCAAGAGTGTATTGTGAGAAAAAATACATTAGAATCGTTGTGCTAATTGCAACCCCTGTGACGAGTCCAAAATTTCTTACGGTTGCCAGTAAAGCTGAAGCAACCCCGAGCTGTCCGCGAAGAACTGAACCCATAATCGCATTATTGTTGGGCGATTGAAAAAGACCAATGCCAATACCGACCAAGATCAAGTAATAAAATAATCCATGAGTTTCTTGAGCAGCGATTCCGTTTGGTGCAATTGCTATGAGCAGCATTGATAAACAAATAAAAAACATTCCAACTGTACTGAGTGTTCTGGATCCGTATTTGTCAGAGAGTCTACCGGAAATAGGAGCAATAATGAATATAGTGAGTGGAATCATCGTCATGTATAAACCAACTTGATGTGGTTCTAAACCCCGTACATTTTGTAAATAAAAAGGCATAAGCAATGTAATGCTACTTAAGGCGACAAAATTGAAAAGGCCACTTAAGTTTGAGAATAAAAACACTTTAGATTTAAATAGCGTTAAATCTAATATCGGATCTTTTATACCCCATTCCCAAATGATGAACATTGCAAGTAAGCCAACGTTAGAAAAGGAAAGAATTTTTTGTAGTGGGATTGAGAGGTTTAAAATATTTTCTCGGTCCAAAAGCAAGCTATAGCCAACCTGAATGAGTAGCCACATGATGGCACCGATCCAATCGAAAGATCTTAGTCGATTGATGATCAACTGCATTTTAACAAAAAACGGAAGCTTTCGTTCTCTTTCAAAAACCTGAAGTGGGGTAAGGGAATCGTCATTTGAAGTATCAACTGTTCCATAAAAAATACTGATTGATGCAGGTATAAATTTGTACGCGAGATACGTACCTAAAATGCCCACGGGAATATTAACAAAGAAAATACTTCGCCAGTCAAAAAGTCGCACAAGAATTCCACCAAGTGTGGGTCCTAGCGCTAGTCCAACGGATACAACCATCGCTAAAGTGCCGAGTGCTTTACCGCGCTCATTTGAAGGAAATGCGGCAGTTATAATAGCAGGGCCATTTGCCATTAACATAGCGGATCCAAATCCTTGAAGCCCTCTAAAAAAAATTAATTCACCGATTGTATTTGAAAGTCCGCAAGTGAGACTTCCAATTGTAAAAATAATATATCCAATATTAAAAATTGTTTTACGACCGACTACGTCGGCAAGCTTTCCAAAAAAGAGTAATAATCCAGTAATGCTAAATAAATAAGCAATGACCACCCAGCGAGAAGATGAAATTCCCGTATGGAAACTTTGGGTAATACTTGGTAGGGCGACATTGACGATACTTGAGTCGAGTGTTGCCATAAAAGTACCGCAAGCAACAGCCGACAAGATCAGCCATTTTTGATGCATGATGAAATTAATTTTCCAATGAGTTCATGCGAATTGTCAATCATTGTAAATGAGCGTTTCCTTAGGTAAAGTCTTGAACATGCCGAATACTCAAGAATTAAATCAAATTGCAAAAAAACTTAGAATTTCAATTGTAGAAATGCTTGCTGAAGCAAAGTCTGGACATCCGGGAGGAAGTCTTTCGCTTGCTGAAATAGTTTCAGCACTTTTTTTTAGCGAGATGAAGCTTGATCCAAAGAATCCTCACTGGGAAGATCGAGATCGTTTCATCCTTTCGAAGGGACATGGTGTTCCTGCGGTTTACGCTGCCATGGCTCATCTTGGGTATTTTCCGATGGAAGAATTAATGACATTGAGAAAAACAGGTGCACGTCTGCAAGGACATCCAGATCGAATTCGTTTGCCAGGAATCGAAGCACCAACGGGTTCGTTGGGTCAGGGATTGTCGATAGCTCAAGGCATGGCAATGGCAGCAAAACTTGGTAAAAAATCGACACATACATATTGCGTTTTAGGTGACGGCGAGTGCCAAGAGGGTCAGATTTGGGAAGCAGCGATGTCTGCGCCAAAGTTTAAACTTGAAGGATTTTTAACAGTTATTCTTGATTATAATAAGAGTCAAATTGACGGGTACACGAAAGATGTAATGGATCTTGAACCCGTAGCAGATAAATGGAAAGCGTTTAATTGGAATGTCCACGTCATTGATGGACATAATATTGACGAAATTTTAAAAGCCATTCGCGAATCACGTTCTGCAAAAGCCGCAAACGGAAAGCCGCACATGATTGTTGCAAATACTGTAAAGGGAAAAGGTGTTTCCTTTATGGAAAATAAAGTTGAATGGCACGGTGTTGCTCCAAACGCTGATCAAAAAATGAAAGCAATTGAAGAGATTAAGGGGAAATAATTTATGAGCGAAATTCAAAAACCCAAAGCAACACGGCAAGCCTTTGGTGAAATGCTCGCAGAGCTAGGTTCAAATACGAAAATTATTGTGATGGATGCAGATCTTGCAAAATCTACCAAATCAGAAATTTTTGCAAAAAAATATCCGGATCGTTTTTTTGAAATGGGAATTCAAGAAGCAAATATGATTGGAACCGCAGCTGGTTTTGCATTGTCTGGTTATATTCCATTTATCTGTAGCTTACGTGCTTTTGTTACTGGTCGTTATGACCAAATTCGAATGAGTGTATCGTATGCCGAAGCAAATGTGCGAATTGTCGGTACACATTCAGGTATTGGTATTGGTGATGACGGACATTCTCAAATGGGACTTGAAGATTTAGGGATGATGAGAGCGCTTCCAAAAATGACCGTTCTACAACCCTGTGATGAATATGAGACACGCGCGATGGTTAAATTTTTAATCAATCATGATGGGCCTGCATATTTGCGATTAACGCGACAAAATTTAGTTTCTTATCACGGGGCTGATTATCAATGGAAATTTGGAAAATTTGATATTTTGAAAAAAGGAAAGACAGCAGGAAATTCTGGTGTTGCATTGATAGGAACCGGCGGTACGGTTCATGAATGTATTCTTGCTTCAGAAATATTATTGAAAAAAGGTATTGAAACAACAGTCGTAAACGCGCACTCATTAAAGCCATTTGATAACGAAGGTGCCATTGAACTAGCTCGTACCCATCGATTAATTGTAACTGTAGAAGACCATTATACTACGGGTGGTTTGGGTTCTGCAGTATGCGAAGCTTTAGCACAAAATGGTTCACTTCAAACACGTGTTAAGCGATTGGGTGTGATCGAACGTTTTGGAGAATCCGGAGAAGGTCCCGAGCTATATGAGAGCTTTGGAATTTCTGCGCGAAAAATTGCAGAGGCAGTTGAATGAAGGCTTCCGTTGTTCGAGAACACGGATCGATTGTATTTGAAGAGCGGCCCATTCCAACGATCAAAGAAAATGAACTTCTTATTGAAGTGCGAGCGTGTGGATTAAATCATTTAGATGTTTGGGTTCGTAAAGGAGTTTCAGGGCACAAGTTTCCGTTGCCGTTAGTTCTTGGCAGTGATTTTACAGGGATTATCTCGAAAATAGGTTCAAACGTATCTGGATATAAAATAGGTAATCGAGTTGTCGTTGATCCGAGTGTTTTTTGCAATGAATGCGAATTTTGTTTAAAAGGTCAGGAAAATTTATGTTCTCGTTGGGGTCTTCGAGGCGAAAGCCAAGATGGGGGGCTTCAAGAATATGTAGCGGTGCCTGCTTCAAATGTTCACCTTTTACCTAATAATGTAAACTTTGAGCACGGTGCATGTATTCCAGTTGCGTATGTAACGGCTTGGCACATGCTCGTGCAAAAAGCAAAAATCAAAGAAGGGGATAAGATTCTTATTCATGCTGCCGGTTCAGGTGTGAGTGTTGCTTGCATACAGATTGCAAAATTATTTAAAGCTCAAATCTATGTAACCTCTACTTCTGAAGAGAAACTTCAACGTGCAAAAATATTAGGGGCTCACCGGTTTATCAATACTTCAAAAGATTCATTCCGAGAAAGTATTAAGCTCCTGACAAATAAACGTGGTGTCGATATTGTCGTTGACCATATTGGAGCACCAACATTAATTGAAAGTTTAAAATGCCTTAGAAAAGGCGGAAAATTAGTCAGTTGTGGTGCAACTGCAGGTTCTGATATTACATTAGATTGGAAGCTCATCTTTTTTAAAAATCTTGAATTATTGGGGAGTACTTATGGTACGCGTTCTGACTTTACAGACGTGCTCAATTGTTTCGAAAAAGGGTATTTAACAACCGTAGTAGATAAAACATTTGCATTTAATGAGCTACCTGCCGCGCACCAAGCGCTTGAAGAGCGAAAGGTTTTTGGTAAAGCAGTCATTGTTTTGTAATTTTTCGCGCTGAAAAGCTGTATAACTAATTTACAACTGTCTAGAAATTTAAATAAATTTCAACATCAAGTTTTATATATCGACTTTAAGCCGATGGCATACCTCGTGCTTATGGGAAGCTCAAATATTTTCTATTTAATTTAATTTCGGAGCCGAGAAGCACCGATTTTTTAAATTTTACATAGGATATGTAATTAGAAAAATATTTAGATGATTATTTAATGACGAGGTAATTAGTGAAATTCAAAAATTTATCAATTCTATTTTTATTCTTATTTACAACTCCAACATTTGCAAATGGTTCATGTGAAAGTGTTCTAAACTGGGCTGCACTAGTAGATCCAGCAGTGCTCTATTGCAGAGAAGGTTGTAATGTTTTTAATGTATTATCTTCAGTTTCAGATAAAGAAGATAAGCCTAATAAAATTCACATCAATATTCAATTGATCGCTGAAAACACTGAACTTCAAACATATGAAATTTTAGTAACTAAAACAGATAACAAAAGCAATTCTCAAGTTATTTCAAAGTATGAAGCAATTACAGATACTCTGTGCTTTCTACAAAAAATGACAAGAATTAAATAAGGAGATAATAATGAAAAAAATATTTTTAAGTTTAGGTATTCTTGCAGGGACATCGTTTGCAAATGCAGATTCTATAAAGCATGCGAACTGTAGTTTAAATATTTCGTTTTTAGAAAACTATAATTTAATGCAACTTTTAGATGAAAATGAGTTAGCAAATCTTAAATCTGATTTAATTCAGATGGGATACAGACAAATTAAGGTATTAGACACAAATAAACATAATGGTGTGCCTAAAGATGAGCTTTTACTTTCTGTCCAAGTTAATAAGCATGCATCAGACCATTTGTCCTCTGGAAAAATTGGAGCAAGATTTAGCAAAGAATTAATTTTAACTGATAAACCTGGTGATTTAATCGCTAAACCACTTTTTTACAAAAGCAAAACGGGTGAAGGCTGCGTGATCGGACCAGTATGTCGTTCAAAAGCCAAAGGCAAATTAAAAAATTGGTTAGAAAAAATTAAAGAAATTATGCCTGGATGTGAAGTGCATTAACTCTAAAGTAATTGTGCATAAAACATTCACTTCAGCACAAAGCCATGGATTAAAAACATTGAACTTTAACTTAGGAGAAATGTCATTTATGAAAACAACCGCAATTATCCTTCTAGCCCTGATTTCTTCGGCCAGTTTTGCTGCATCTACAAACTTTGATTCAATTTACATTAACGACGACGGAAGCGTTTCTATTATTGGGCCGCACTTTAAAGACCCGACGGGTGATGGCAATCGCGATATCAATCCCGATTCCGATCTGAACGGAGTATGCAAGCTATTTGGGTATGGCGCCGTCATTCCATCGTCGATGCAATACTACGATTCACACAGAGAAACGGTTTTAATCAATTCAGACGGAAGATTCTCGAATTTCGCGAATGGCTATGCGATCACGAATCTAGCATGTCAGGCAGATATGCCGGTTTTTAAAAATAACTATGGAAGACTCCTGACTAATGACGATGGCTCAGTTACTGTTGTTCGTCCGCAATTCAATATGAACGGACAAACCTTTCGGATTAACCCGGATTCCGACTTGAATGGCATCTGCCGCCTCTACGGGATGCAGAATTTCATCAATAATTCGATGAAATATGAAGACACCCACCAAGCAACCGTTCATGTGAATAGCACTTCCAAATTCGGCTATTACGCGAATGGGTACGGTATCACTTCCATGATGTGTGAATAACTCTAGTCATACGCGCAACGATTGCGCGGAATTGTTAATAACATCGGCGCAAGCCATGGATTATTAACATTGTATTGATGAGATGAAAGGTAAATTTATGAAGCGCTTTAAATTACAGATGGCCTTAATGACTGTTTTCCTCGTGAGTGCTGTGAATGCTGTTGCCCACCCCAAAGATAGTGATAGTCTTGATTATCTTGGTTACGGTTCGACGATTACGCTTAACGACGATGTAAATATCCCTGCTACACGCTATGTCGATCGATTCGTCTTTGATCATCCCGTCGAAGTTAGATCGAACAGATATTACAACCCTTACTTCAATGCGAAGGTTTCGTGTTATTTGTTTCTAAAGGATCAACAAGAGTACGATCGTATCATTCCCAAAGGGACCAGCTTTAAAATCGTAGACGTGAAAAAAACCGTCGGTGGCACCAACATCTTGGATCATGGTCCTGAGTTTTTTTCCTATAAAATTTTGCTAAATACGACAGACGATCCCAACTCAAAAGTTGATCACTTCGAATGCGAAATTGATGGACCCTTTGTTTTCACTTATACAGAGAGATTTAATGCGAACGTCTACGAGTATGGAGAGCTAACGATTGGGATGTTTAAAGCAATTACAAATGGCTACTTAACACTTTCATTAGCTGAGCCAGTCGTCATTCGCTAGATAACCGCGCAATGATTGCGCGGAATTGTTAATAATTTCGGCGTAAGCCATGGATTAAAAACATTGGTTTATTGAACGGAGAATTTATGAAAAAACTATCCTTAATTTTAGCATTAACTTTCATCACAGGCTCAGCTTTAGCAGCTCCTACTAAGGCTAAATGCACTACTTACACTCGTACTGAATTAGGTAATACACCTGATGGAAGAGACATTGCAAGAAATCTTCAAGCATTTGAATTCAGCTTTGATATGTTTGAAGGTCCAGAGGTTGCTAAGTTTGAATTTTCTGATAGCGGAGTCAAATTTTTTGTTTCTGCAACTAGAGAGTTCGGCGCGACCAGTGCGACAAATCCCATGGGGGTATATGTTAATGCGAAATTGGGAGCAAAACAAAAATCCGCACAAACGGTTTGGACACAACAAAATTTAGAAATGAATGTCGGACAAAATCCTTACGCCATTCTTTCTGTAGATAGCAAAATAACTCCGGACGGTGTTGTTCAAGTTCTTGTTGAATGCAAGGCTGAATAAATAAGTTCTAGACAATCGGGGTTACTTCGGGCGCGCGTGCAACAAATTAAATCAACTACTTCGGGCGTCCGAAGTAGTGGGCAAGAACGATCAGGAGTTATATTTTAATTAACCGCGCAACGATTGCGCGGAATTATTAATAACATCGGCGCAAGCCATGGATTAAAAACATTGGAAAAGTGAACGGAAACTTATGAAAAAAAATATTACGACACTATTTCTAGGTTGCGCGCTTGTCGCGGCATCGACGTTTTTGAACAGCGCCTATGCCGACATCGCTTTTGCCTCCAATCGTTACAGCGGAAACGGCGCTTATGGTTGGGCTCGCGGTTATCCCGGCCAGATGAATGAGGCCGCTGTCTCTAAAGCTAAAAAATTTTGTGAGTCTGATTTGCGAGAATATTGCGGTAACTGGACAGGATTTCGTTTTGGAGCGGGTGGAAGCAAGACGGTCCTTGCATTAGTTCGTGGAGAATTAGACGGCAAGGGAGAGCTTAAAGGAAAGAAGATCTATTGGTACTTCATGGGTGGTTCTACCAGGCATGTTGACTATGAGGACCGGAATAAGTACCTGCCCGGCGCTGCTTATAAGGCGCTCAGCGTCTGTCGAGGTAGTGGTTTTAATGATTGCAAAGTGACTTCCGCTTTCTATTGGGATGACGTGAACTTTGAGGGGTATCAACTCGATTCACCTCCAAGCGATATCGCGAGACCAAGTAATGTAATCATGGAGCATATGAATGCATACACTCCGTTTAAATGAAAAATGTGGAAGACCTCGCGCAAAAGTAAATGAATTCGGCGCAAGCCATGGATTAAAAACATTGGATAAATGAACAGGAGAAAAAAATGAAAATTACATTGAATCTAGTAAGTGGATTTGCGCTTGCAGCTGCTTTTTTGAGTAGTACAGCAGCTCATGCAACAACGTCGTGTATGTTTGCGGTAAGCGTTCCAAATGGAGCGACAATGATTGAAGAGTTGTCTTTAAGGCCCGATAGTAATGGGAATATAAATGCACAGATTGAAAATTATTTCGTTTCATATAACGAAAGTACAAAAAAACTTAAGTTGACGATAGGTGCTCCTTTAAAAGGTTCGGATCAAAATATTGGAATTGAAACAAAAGCTGATTTGAGGTCTGAATTTAATATCCAATGGATTCCAACTCGTGAACGAAAAATAGAAATCAACTGTGATGCAACGGAAGTGTTAGGAAAATAAAAACAATTCCTGATGATAGATGATGCGCTATATTTAAACTAAATTTTAAAAAACGAAAAAAGGTAGGATTTAAATGAAAAAAATAATTATTTTAGGAATGGTAAGTCTATTTACTGTAACTGCATATTCAGATTCAACGATTGATTTTAAGCGATTAAGTCAACAAGCTTTAGCTTCAACGGATTTAAATTTTTGTTTTCAATCAGCATTTTTAGGCAAAACTTCGTTTAAAAATTGTGATTCATTACAAAATAAATGTCGCGAGCTTGGATTAACCGATCAAGATATTGCTCGCATATATTTACAAGCGAAGAATGAAATTATTTTTAAACTGAAAGCTAAAGAAGCAATACATGAGACAGATGAAAAATTAAAATCAGATATTGAAAAAATTATGGAATTAAATCCAGAACTCGAGAGTTTGATTTTTAATTATTGATCGAGTTGTAAATGTTATTTTTTTATTTGGAGTAAATATATGTACAAATCAAATAATAAAATAAACATATATAAATTCGGCGTAAGCCATGGATTTGTTAAAGAAAGGAAATTTTGAAATGAAAAAATTAATTTTTATTTTACTTCTCTGTTCAATGAGTTCATTTGCAAGTACAGATCAGTCACAGCTTGCATTAAAAACAATCATGAAACAAAACCCAATGGTTGAGATGGACTCTCCTGAGACAGGTGAGAAAGTTAGAGTTCGCTTTAGTGAATTATTAGCACAAAATATGCTAAGCACTTTTGGCGCAAATAATGAAGGGGCACTTTCTGTTATTACAAATGACTGTGCAATGAATAAAACCACAGGGAACACATCATGTAATCTCAATGTAACAAACTCCGATCGTCGCATTGAAGAGAATGGTTCTTATGCAATTCCAGAGAATGGCACCGATTCGATGTTAAGCGTGAAATATATTTTGGATCAAAAAACCAAGAGAATAAAAATTCCAGTTACTGCTGAATTTGCTGGATAATATTAATAATAAACAAAAGGAGAATTTATGAAAAATATTTTTTTACTCACAGTCATATCAATGATCGCATCATTCAGTGCTTTAGCACAAACCGTAGTAACGGCTGAAAAAACAGAGCAAGATGTAGACCTTTGTTATTACAAGCAGGTTAAAATTGGAAATTACGCATTTGCGAATCTAATTGGAAGGTGTGCTTGGGATCCGGCTTTAAATGGAATGAACTTATCATTGGTTTCAGTTTCTGAAGACCCAATGCAACCAGCTCATAAAATTGATCTAGAAAATGTTCGCGCAGTTAGTTTAGTGCAACAGAACGAAGGACAATTACAAATTACTGTAAAAGTAGATGATATGGATCAAGATGGTAATGTTAGTCAAAAGCAAAAAGTTATCTATGTACGAAGTATTGATATGGAAAAAGGTACATTTAGTAAAACGACTAAATAGACATTAATTTCGTATATTTAAACTTCTATTTCTTCATATTTAATTTGATGGATTGCCGCTTTGCAAAAACAATCTTGACGCGGCAATTCCATTCGGATATATGCAACGCATAATTTAATTATTACTGCGAAAAGATGGTTTTTTTACGCATGTAAATACGAAGGGTAATTATGAAATCAATCATTTTATTAATATTTATTTTAAGTATTTCTTCTGCATTTGCTGAACAGTTCACCCTTACAAGAGACGACGGAAAAGTATTTACTTGCAGCGACCAACTTGGTGGACCTAGCACAGGCACTGTGACGGTATGTACATGCAATGATCAGTACGGAGAAAATTACGGTTCTGTTATTGGTGTTGATGTAATGAACTCGTGTAAGGGCTTAGTTGGTAATCGCGCACCACGATTGAATAATTGTTCAAATCTACAAGGTTCAATAAATAATGCGACCTGTACTTGCAAAGATCAGTACGGTGAAAATTATGGATTAGTTGTAGGTGCAGATAGCATGGGGCAATGCAAGACTTTAGTCGGAAACAGAAGTCCACGTTTGATTGGATGCCAAATTCAATAAATTATTAAAAGGGGAGAAAAAAATGAAAAATATTATTATAGTTTTGCTTCTAATCTCAATGAGTGCATTCGCTGCAGATTCTTCGATTTGTGAATCGCTCAGCGGAACTAACGGACTTTATCAGGTTTCAAAGTTAAGCGAAAAAGGAATTATTAGTGGGCCATATGTCACAGATGACATCAACGAATTTAATGATTTTCCACAATTAATAAAAGCGGCTGCAAAAAAATATTCTCGTTCTAATAAAATTAGCATTTCTAATTTTATTGAATCACAAGGTGAAGTTAGAGAAATTTGTAAAACAAAATCGTGTGAGAATAAATTAGGCTTTGTCGTCACACAATTAAACAGTCCAAGTCACGCTAGCGAACCAGCGAAAAACAATGGTTCAATATACAGATATTATGCTGGTAGACTTGAAGAAGTAGGAACAATTAAATTGGACAAAGTCGATTGCAGTTCTGCATCTGCAAATGCAAAAACTACGTTATACCAGTGCGCGGTAGAGAATGTTGATCCAGACGGCGTTCGTGTTAATGTAATTCACTCTAAAGGAAAATTAAGAGCAAATTTAATTTTTGGTACGACAGTATCAGGAACGATGTATCAGTTGAATGAAATCAAAAACGGGTATACCGGAAACATTAAAAATCACCCTGAATATACAATTGATTTAAATATATCAAACAAAGCAGGTCAAAATACTAACATCAAAGGCAAGAAAGCACATTTGAATGCAATGTATCCAACGGAGCTCAATGCAAAAGGGTTTGACACTATTGAAACAGATTTAATTTGTGGAGAAAAAATTTCTGGTTCTTGGAATTAATCTAAGTGCCAATGAGATAAATATTAATAAACAAAAAAGAGGAGTAAAAAATGAAAAAAATAATTATATTAACTATGTTGACGAGTATTTCAAGTCTATACGCTGCTAGTCCTGAAATGACAGTAAAAGAAAAACGTACAGCATGTCGATCAATAATCGATACAATGGATTATGGTCCAGACAGCAGAGTATCATTATGTTTAAAAGGAAATTTTACTTACAATATAGTAAATGAAAATGGTGAAAAACGTGTAGAGTTTAGCTGGTCAGGTAAACTTGCAGAACAACAAGCAAATGATGACTCTTGTTATGGTGTACTTTATACGCAAACTTTACAAAATAGAAAAAAAGTATCTGAAGTAACAGAAATTGAATGTGAATAAAGTGATCTATGAAATATTTATTTCTAATTGTAATTACCATTGTATTTAGTATTTCAGCATACGCTTCTTCTTCAGAAGCTTATATCGAAATATTTAAAAAAATGGATGAAGCTTGCGCAGGAAACGACAACGGAAGTGTTGCTAAATTTAATCCTAAATTATTTAGTGCTAAAAAAATTAGCAAAGAATTAAAATCACAATCGTACATGGACTGCGGAAGAACTTTTTCTGTAAGCAAGAGTGATGGCACGAAAGCATTACTAACAGATCTTTTTGATCGTACTGGTTTAAATGCAGAATGTGTAATGGATGCTCTTGATGAAGAAGAACAAGATGCACTTCGTACTATGATTGTTGATAAGACCAATTTAGGTGTATTTGCAAATCAATGGGATGGAGAAAAAGGCGATTCTGAATATTGCATGTATAATCATTATTCAGTTTATCGTGCTGACGGAACAGTATTTCATTTTGTTTTCAATCATACAGATTGAAATATAGAATTTTATCTCGATTGCTCTTTTAAAATGAGATACATCTCATTTTAAAAGAGCTTTCTAATTAAAAAACACATGGATTACTTTATTAGGCCTTTTAAAAGATGAGTTGCTTTTCTTTGATCGTAACCACTTAAATTCATAAATCCAAAGACACCAATATTTTCGCCCTTACGTTTGCCCGATGCTGAAATTGCTCCAGACCAAGTTGATGCGAGATTGGTTTTAAAAGAATCAAATTCTTGTTTTTCTACCAAGGGTTTGATTTCAAGATCTAAATCTAATTTAGGAATAATGATCTTTCTACGAACTGGATATCGCGCTCCAGTTTCTTCACTTTTCCAGAATTTTTGGTTTTCTACGATAATGTCTGTTGAAATTAAGTGATTCATTCCACCATTAGTATCGACTAATGTTCCACAAGTGTAATTTCCTAGAATATTTTTCTCATTATATTGCAAATATAAATATAATTCCTCGTTACCCGGAAGCGTAAAGGAGAGGCGATCATTTTTGAAGTCGATCTCATCTTCAAATAAATCACTTGGGAGTGTCATTTTTTCGTGATCGAGGCAGGATACTCCCGATACATCGTAGAGTTTTCCATCGATCAAAACTGTACCTTTTGTTTGTAGATTTGTGTAACTACAGAAATACGCTGAATTTTCCGATAAAGAACCTTTTTGTATAAAGCCACGTTGCGCGTGATATGAGAGTGGTTTTGCAGGAGTGAAATGCAAACTTGTAGAGTGTCCGTCAGCAGCAGCAAAAATTGAAAATGTACCAGTGGGGTTTCTCCACGCATACCAACCCCCCAGTTCGATGTGCATTCTATTTTCACCTGCAAACCCTTGTTTTAAGTCAAATAGACCACCGCGACTCCAACTACGAAAAGTTTTTTTAGAGTTGGCATTCATA
>CAZPTV010000001.1:0-19045 GCA_964589335.1 uncultured Bacteriovoracaceae bacterium | reverse complement strand
AAAAAAATATTAATCCATTACTTAAACTTTCAAGGACTTCAATTGAGACGGCATTGCATAATAATAAATACCAACCGAGCGGTAATGAAATTAATGAGGCTCAGTACTATGATGATACACAAGGTGTTTTTATAACATTGTTTAAAAAAACGCCTGAAGGCGAAGAGCTGCGAGGTTGTATTGGTCGATTTGAAAGAGAGTATGACAAACTTGCAGATGATATTGCAGAATGTGCTGTGGAGTCTGCTTTTTCTGACCCTCGATTCCCTCCATTAAAAGAAAACGAATTAAAAAATTTAAGAATTGAAATATCACTTCTCGACAAGCCCGAAAAAATTGAATCGGAAAGTGAACTAGACCCACATCAATATGGTGTATTGATTAAGAGTGGAAATCGAAGAGCAACGTTGCTTCCAAACATTGAAGGAATTGATACGGTTCGTGATCAATTAAGTATTGTTCGAAAAAAAGCTGGAATAGGTGAGAACGAGGCGATTGAAATGTTTCGTTATAAAATTAAAAAAATAGAAGAATAGATTATTTTAAGGAGACTGCCATGGAAGTATTAGGTAAATGGTGGCATCAAGAAAAAGATGGACGAAAGAAATGTGATTTGTGTCCGCGTGGTTGTACGATGCAAACCGGACAAAAGGGTTTTTGCTTTGTTCGAGAAGCAAAAGAAGATGGCATTTATTTGACGACCTATGGAAGATCCAGTGGATTTTGCATTGATCCGATTGAAAAAAAACCACTCAATCATTTTTATCCTGGATCTTCAGTGCTTTCATTCGGAACGGCTGGATGTAATTTAGGATGTAAATTTTGTCAAAACTGGGACATTAGTAAGGCAAAAACACAAGACCGTTTAATGAGTGCAATGATGCCAAATGAAATTGCAGCATTAGCGCAACAATATCATTCTAAGAGTGTTGCATATACTTACAATGATCCTGTTATTTTTGCTGAATATGCAATCGATACAGCAAAAGAATGTCGTAAACGAGGAATTAAAAATGTAGCAGTAAGCGCTGGGTATATTACAGAACAGGCTCGTGAAGAATTTTTTGAAGTTATGGATGCTGCGAACATAGATTTAAAGGGGTTTACGAATGAATTTTATCAAAAACAATCAATGGCAGAGTTGAAACCAGTTTTAAATACATTGGAATATATTGTGAATCATACGAAAACTTGGCTTGAAATTACTACTTTATTAATTCCGACACTCAATGATTCGGATGAAGAGTTAAACCATATGACTCAGTGGATTCGTGATTATTTGGGAAGTAACGTGCCCCTTCATTTTTCTGCGTTTCATCCAGACTTTAAACTGCAGAATTTTGAGCATACACCAAAGCAGACTTTAATTCGAGCGCGCGAAATTGCTCTGAAAAATGGATTGAATCATGTTTATGTTGGTAATGTTCATGATAAAAAAGATTCGAGTACATATTGTTCAAGTTGTAAAAAACTACTGATCGAACGGGATTGGTTTGAACTAGGTGAATTTCATATTAAAGATGGTTTATGTGAGTTTTGTTTAACAAAATTACCTGGAATATTTGAAAATGAGATAGGACAATGGGGATCCAAACGAATCCCCATTTCACTTTAAAATAAATGTTCAATGATTAGTGAGCAGCAGGAGCAGCTTCAGCTGGTGCTGTTGTTGGACTAGCAGGAGCGTTGACTTCGCCTTTAGCAGCTTTTCTTTTTGCCATGCCGGCTTCCATTTTAGCTTTGCATGCAGCAGATGTATTTGGATTTTCTTTTAAACATTTTCCAAGTCCTGCGCCCCATTTCATTCCTGGACATAATTTATGATCCATAAAGCATGGATGCTCAGATTTCATGGTTTCGATTTTTGCTTTACATTCAGGATTCAAATGGTCTGCATGTTCTGCAAGGCAAGCCATAATTCTACCTTCACCTTTTTGAATACCTTTACACATTTCTTTGACAGCGCTTGCACACGGATGTTTTGCATTCATGCCTTTGTCAGCATCTGGCATTTTCATTTCGTCTGCAAAAACATTCAATGTGAGTAATAATAAACAGATTAAGAATTTCATAGCCCCTCCTATGGGTATTATTTTTTGACTTAGTCTATGTCAAATTTAATAGAATGTGTATTGAATTATACTCGGGGAAAAAGACCGATTTCTTTTATCCCTTTTAGTAATCTGCTTTTTGCTTCAGTTGAAATTATATCACCGTGATTCATGATGATTCGATCAAAATTCCATTTGAGTATTCTTTGAAAGCTGAGCTCAACTTGTTCTTTATCTGCAGTAAAAACCCATTTGAAAATACGACTCGGCCCAAGTCGCTTATATATTTTATTCCATCGAAAGAATTTTTTTTCAAATCCGCTGAGCTCAACTTGCATATTAAAGATTGCATCGGTTACAATCAATGTCTTAGAATTTTTGTGAAAAAAAACTGTTTCGTTCAGCAAGCGTGTTCCTTTAATTTCAAGAATTTCAAATTCATTGAAGAGTGACTTCGGAAAATCATCAGGAAGGATTCCATCGATTTTACATTTTTTTTCACAATTTTTTTTTGCCCCAGAGGATACGAGTAACTTCGCGTTTGGATAACGGTTCTTATAAACAGGTGAATCGCTGTCATGAAAAGAATTGGGAGCGATAATATACTCTACGTTTCCGAGAGCATTGATTTTGGTAAAGTCACTTTCTTCAAGTTCAATGGGACTATGAATAAAAAGTCCACCTGAGTTTAATTTAATGATGGTCATTCTTCTTCGAAAAGTCGTTTTATACCAATCGCCATCAATCGTATAAAGGTCATCAGTGTGCTTTATTATTTTGTCATAAGGTTGCATTATTAAATATACTAAATTGAAATGCCCTCAGTTCAAAGTCAAAATTAAATTCCACGAATGAACATTGCGTCACCATAACTAAAAAAACGATAATCATTTTTTATTGCATGATTATATGCGGCTTTTTGATTTTCTAAACCCATTGCTGCAGCAACCATAAAAATTAATGTTGAACGCGGTAAATGAAAATTAGTGATGAGATCGTTAACATGGCGAAAATTATAACCGGGAGTAATATAAGCTCGTGTGGAAAATGTACCGTCACTCACTCCATCCCATGTTTCTAAAGAGCGAACAACGGTTGTGCCCACAGCAACAATTCGTTTGTTCTTATTTTTTGCATCTGCAAATTTATCTTTAAATTCTTTTGTGATTATAAATGTTTCTTCGTGCATCGGATGGTCTTCAATGTTTTCAGCTTTAACGGGGCGAAACGTTCCGAGTCCAACGTTTAAAGTTAAATCTAGAATCGTAATACCTTTACTTTTAAGTGTGTTTAGTAATCGTTCTGTAAAGTGAAATCCTGCAGTGGGTGCAGCTGCTGAGCCATTGGTTCTTGCGTAGACAGTTTGGTAATGTTTGCGGTCTTCTTTTTTATCAATCCGAGTAATATAGGGGGGCAAAGGAATATGTCCGTATTCTTCAAGCCAGTCTTCTAAATATTTATGATTTGTGGGTATAAACTTTACTTTAAACTCCCCATGATTTTCATGTCTTTCTTCGGCAGTCGATAGACATACAGCAATTAAACCGGGTTCAAATATAAATCTCATTCCTGGAAAAATTTTAGAAGTAAGATGAGCAATCGTTGTATATTCCCAATCAGATTTTTTTCGTAATAAAACGAGTTCAACGCTACCGCCAGTTTCTTCACGACGTCCTAGAAGTCTGACTGGAACTACGCGCGCGTTATTAAGAACAATAACATCATTTTCATTGAGGATGGTTTCTAGATCGCTGAAGTGTCTATCAGTAAATTTAAAGGGAGAATGATGTTTTCCAAGACTTCCATCTGCATGACAAATGAGTAGTTTTGAATTTTCTCTATTCGAAAGTGGAGTTTGAGCAATTTTGGATTCTGGAAGTGCAAAGTCAAACAGTTCGGTTTTCATAAAATATAAATTGAGTTATTATGTTGATGTATTATGCCAACTTTAGAAAAAGATGAAGTTAAATTAAACTATATTGATGAAGGGTGCGGACCCGTTGTTCTTCTTTTGCAGGGTATAGGAGTTTCTGCAAACGGCTGGCGTTACCAGATTGATGAATTGAAGAGTTCATACAGAACTATAAGTATTGATAATCGTGGAATTAGCGGAAGTTTGCCATGCTCAGGTGAAATAACCATTGAAAACATGGCACAAGACGCTATCGATCTCTTAAAGTTTTTAAAAATTGAATCTGCACATATTGTTGGTCATTCGATGGGTGGCATGATTGCACAAGAAATCGCATTTCGTGAGCCGAAGATGATCAAATCCCTATCTTTAATATGTACTTTTTCTTCTGGTGCCGAAGGCGCAAGGCCTACTCCTTGGACAATTTGGATGGGTATACGTACATGGGTAGGTACTAAAGAAATGAGACGTCGCGCTTACTTAGAAATGATATTTTCGAAAAAATACTTAGAAAGCATAAATCAAAGTAAACTAGCATTAGAAATTGCACCAATTATTGGAAGAGATTTATCAGTTCAACCTAATATTATAATGAAGCAATTAAGAGCATTGGGTAAGTATAATAGATTCAAAGACTTAAAGCTTTTAAGCAGGTTTAAAGTACTCGTATTAAGCGCAGAACAAGATAAAATAGCAAAGCCATTGTTTGGGGAGCGAATTGCTAAAGAAATTAACAATGCTCAATATATTGAAATTAAAGACGTTTCTCATGGGGTAATTTTAGAAAGCCCTAAGATAGTTAATTCACTTCTAATGGATTTTTTTAAATAAATTAAAAATTTCACTTTGCAACGCGTTATCAGCGATGATACATCGCGCTATCTTTATTGTATTCAAAAAAGGGAGATTGATATGAAGGTAAGCTTATTATTATTAATAGTATTTTTAATTCAAAACGCATTGGCCGCAAGTCCAATGAGAACAACCATTGAATTTAAATTGATGGGTGAAGAGTTTCTAAAGGATGATTCAAAAAATATCGTTCTTTCTAGTTTAAATCCTGCACTTAAGAAAAAAGGGCTTCCAGGATTTGCAACGGTTGGTGTGTTTTCAAAAAGTGATCAAGCATATTGGTTAAAATTACAGAAACAAGTTGAAACTTCTGCAAAAGCTTTAAACAGAGATATTCGATTGGATGAAGGATATGGTTTATATATCCATCAAACTCCAACAATGTGCTACCGAGGAAGTACAAATCAAGTGCCAAAAGTAATTCAAGCGTTAATGGGTTCAGTATTTCATCAAGATCAAGGTATTCAAGCATTTCGTTTTAAAGACAAAAAAATTATTGTTGATCAATACCAATTTATTGAAGTGAGCGATGCTGAAAAAAGTAAGGAAAATCGAGAGAACTATGAGACGAATGCACCAGATGATGTAAAAGTTTGGGACGACTATGATGTTTCATCTGACGATGTATTAGTGATGAGTGATCTTGGGCCGCAAGGTGATGGTACAGAGTTAAATGCAACTCTAATTAAACGTTGCGAATAAATGAACTTTAGTCCATCGGCTCTTATTGCTGGATTTGTATTTGGAGTCATCGGATTTTATTTATTTAGGAACGCAAAAAAAAACAGTAGCATACCAAATATTGTAATAGGGATAGTGCTCATGACCTATCCCTACTTAATTCAAAATGACTATTTATTATGGGTTCTCGGATTTCTTCTGACTTTAATGGCGTATCGCTTTAGAAATTATTAGAATTAATCTTCAATTTTATTTAATATTTTTTCAGCTTCTTTAGAATCAATGATTACAAATTTTTGATTTGAATCGTCGAATGTATAAACATTCGCTTTCTTTAAATCAAACCACCAAGCATGAATTCTAAGTGAATGATCTTGGATTCTTTCTTGTACTTGAGGGTAAGATTGAATGTGCTCGATTTGTCTCAATACATTTTGTTGTGAAAAATAATCTTCTTCATTTAAGTTTCCACGTTCAATATTAGGAAGTTTAACTATTGCAAGATCTTCTCCGTGTCTAAGCCATTCGCGTAGATTTTTTAATTGGAGTTTATGCCTTCCTTTCATAATCGCTTGGATAGCTCCACAGTTAGAATGTCCGCAAATAATGATATCTTTTACTTTTAGAAAATTTATTGCAAATTCAATGGCGGCAGCCTCTGACTCATCAGCAACAGACATTCCATCTTTGAAAGCAGGGGGGACTAGGTTACCTACGTTACGAACGACAAATAAATCACCTGGGTTTGTAGAAGCAAATACATTTGGTGCGACTCGACTGTCCGAGCAAGCAATCATCAGTGTGTCTGGTGATTGCCCGCTCGATAGTTCGGAATATTTTTCAATATATTCTGATCTTTTTTTATTTCGAAATTCAATGATCCCAATTAGAAGCTTTTTCATCTAAACTTTGACTGCTTTCAGTTTGTGGTTTCGGCAAAGAATTGTATTTTCTCTGCAGTGTATTTTTTTTTACCGGTACCAATATTGCTGAAATAGGTTTTAATTTCGGAAGTTCAGTCATTGGTGAAACAATAACTTCACCGCCTTTTTTTAAAACCATCTCAGCGATGTCGTCTAAAATATCATCATCTTCATGGTTCAGTTGTCTACCATGTAGATTGATTTTTCCATTTGCAGGATTGAGTTTTCCCCAAACGAGTAAATCTTCTGCAATATATAGTTTTTTAATCTTTCCACGGACTGCGTTTTTTGCAATTTGTACAATGCTTTCAAGAGTCTGTCCCATGTCTTCAGCATTATAATACTCGATAATACCTTGTTCCAGTCTTTTTCTCGCTTCTCGGCGAAGTATTTGTCGCACTTCGACAGCAGAAAAATTGATATCCTCTTTATAAAATTTAGTTCCAATTAATTCACTACGCATTCGTGGATGGGCTATGGCTTTTGTAATGAATTGAGTAACTTCACTGTCGCCGATCATGAAGATAGGATTTGATTCTCTTTCTGTATGTTGTGTTAACCATGTTTCGATAAAATCAATGCTATCTAATAATCCCTTCATGGCTTCTGGAAAAATTTTTCCAGTTGGAGAAATAATCGGAAATTTAACTTGTCTTACGAATTCCATAAAAGAAATCGATTCAATGTGATTTAAATGATAAAGCGATCCTTTATAGAGTGAAATTCCATCTCTATTGACTCCAAAAATGTAATACTTTGAATCAAACTGGGTCCATTTGATTAGTGGCTTAATATGAAAACTATTTGCGACTACGCAAATCCTTTCAGTTTTAACTGGAATATTAATGACTCTAAATGAACTCGGAGTTCTAAATATTCCAATGCTTCCAGTAAAATGTTTAAGTCGCTTGTTGTTTGATTTCAATGACTGCAATGGCGCAAAAAAACTCTGACGTTCAGATTCATCGAGCAAGGGGGACAGAAGTGAATCAGCTTCTTTAATAATTGAATTAATATCTGCGGTGGTAGATGACATACTGTTGCTAGGTATGTATGCGCTTAAATGTGGACCAGATTGTGTATTATATAATTCGTTTGAAAAAAGTTTAATTGACTTACTCATACAATTTCTCCTTTTGTTGAAGTTTAATAATATATATTTAACGGCAATTTTATGATTTTCTAAAATAGATAAAAGAATATGTATGATGTGTAAAAAGCGAATCAGTCTAGATTATGAACTTTTCAATCAATTGAACTGCAATAGGGTTTGCGATTTTACGACTTGAACTCACAAGATAAAATTCTTCATAAAGTCCGTGTATGGTTCCCAGACTGAGCAAGTCTTTATTCTTTAGCATATTCTCAACGGCGATATCAGCAATAGGAAATGCACCGATTGATTTACTGCCTAATAATTTTTGCATACTTGTATCTTGAGTTTCAGCAACAATGTCTGGGCTGATTTTATTAATTTGAAAAAAATAATCTAAATCGTAACGGAGCTTACTGTGTTTTGTGGGTAAGACCATAGGACATTGATTTAAGGATTGTGGGAATCCTTTTTTTAAATGTTTAAATTTATCTGATCCACAGACGATGACTGGATATTTTGCAAGTAGCTTACTGTGAAGTTTTTTCCCATCAGAAACATTGGGTAAATGATTTGTTAATAAGATGTCTATACGGTGTGACATTAATTCAATGGCGAGTTCCTCATCGCTTCCTTCTCTGATGGTCACGGTACAAGGTGCAATTCGATATGCAGAATGAATAAGTTTATAGATTAAATGCTTCGGTACACTGTCTAGTGCGCCCAATGTAAGATGCGTGCGAGTCGGGGTTAACCTGTCGTGCATCGCCTCAACCATTTCGGAGCCCATACGAAATATTTCTGTAGCATATTCCAAAGCAATCCTTCCAGTTTCAGTGAGGGTCAATTTTTTATGTTGTCGCTCGAATAAGGAAATTCCCAATTTCTCTTCGAATTGTTTTAATTGTGCACTTAAGGTGGGTTGACCGAGACGCAATTTTTTAGCGGCTTGTGCAATGCTGCCTTCAGTGGCAATCGTTCTGAAATAATATAGATGGTGATAGTTGAGCCAGTTGTCCATAATTATTAGTTCACATAAAGCGAATCAAGAGTTACTATATATCTACTTTAATAAAGTTGCAAATAGGACGATAATTCATTTATGCAAATGGTATTTTTTTCATTCAGTGAGTATTGGTGGTTTTATTTAAGTTTCACTGCATTCGTATGTGTAATGCTTTTATTGGACTTGGGTGTGTTTCACAAAACAGCCCATGTCATTAGTGTCAAAGAAGCGGCGTTATGGAGTGCGTTCTGGATAGGCATATCATTAATATTTAGTTACGGATTTTACCATTACACACTTTATAAGTTACAAAATTCAGTTGAGTTCGCAGCGTTACCTGGATTTGATGCAGTCGTAGAAGCGAAGAGATTGAATTTAGAGTTTTTAACAGGTTATGTAATTGAAAAAGCATTGGCCGTAGACAATATTTTTATTTTTGTAATGGTTTTTGCAGCGTTTGGAATTCCTTTAAAATATCAGCATAGGGTTCTGTTTTTCGGAATTCTTGGTGCACTGGTGTTTCGATCTATATTTATTTCAATAGGATCATCTCTGATGAAGTATCATTGGGTTTTGATTTTATTCGGTGTATTTTTAATTATAACGGGCA
Source organism: uncultured Bacteriovoracaceae bacterium (assembly GCA_964589335.1). Classification (GTDB taxonomy): domain Bacteria; phylum Bdellovibrionota; class UBA1018; order UBA1018; family UBA923; genus CAZPTV01. The sequence continues at coordinate 9,917 of CAZPTV010000001.1, read as the reverse complement.
TTAAAATGTTATTTATTTCTGCAAAACCAACAGATCCGGCACACAGTTGGCAAATGCGAATTTTACAGAAATTTACGAATGTAACCACCGATTTTGATGGACATAAATTGTTTATCAAAAAAAATGGTATTCGTTATGCAACGCCGCTTTTCGTTGCGCTATTCTTTATTGAACTATCAGATATTGTATTTGCTTTAGATTCAGTGCCAGCAATATTTGCAATTACAAAAGAACCAATGATCGTATTTACATCAAATATTTTAGCAATTTTAGGTCTACGATCACTTTATTTTCTACTCGCTGGCGTCGTAGATAGATTTATTTACTTAAAATATGGTTTAGCATTGGTCTTGATTTTTGTTGGAATGAAAATGACATTTTTAAATAAATTATATGGTGGCAAATTTCCGACGGGATGGGCATTGCTTATCATCGCTTTACTAATTAGTTCATCGATACTGATTTCATTGTTTGTAACTAAAAAAACAAAGATGGAAAATTAAAACTTAATTAATTTGATTTCCACCAAACCAAGAGATCATCGCTTTTCTTTCACTATATTGTTCCATAGCATATTTGACTCCTTCGCGGCCTAGTCCGGAGTCTTTTACGCCTCCGTAAGGCATATTGTCTGATCGGAAGGTTGGAACTTCATTGATAAGAAGACCACCTACATTGAGAGTCTCAAATGCATTTCGTATTAATCTTTGGTCATTTGTAAAAATTCCCGCTTGGAGCCCAAATTTTGAATCATTGATTTTGCAAAGTCCGTCTTCAAAGCTTTCAATGGTTTCAAGTATTACAATTGGACCAAAAACTTCTTCACAGTTTATTTTTTGATCATAAGGAACATTTGTTAAAACAGTAGGTTGAATGATATTATTTTCGCGTTTACCGCCGATAAGAATTTTAGCACCACTTCGTAAAGCTTCATCGATCCAAATCATAATACGATCGGCTGCAGCAGAATTTATGAGTGGTCCAACTAAAGTATCTTTTGAATTTGGATCACCTGTTTTTATTTTTTGTACTTCATTGATAAATAATTCAGTAAATTGTGAACTAATTTCTTTATGTACAAATACTCTTTGAACCGAAATACAAACTTGTCCAGAATACGCAAATCCACCAAATGCACAGCGGTTAGCTGCTCGTAATAAATCGGCGTCTTTATTAACGATTACGCCAGCGTTTCCACCTAGTTCAAGAATAACTTTTTTACGAATTGCTTTTTCTTGAATGATCCAACCAACTCGTTCACTTCCAGTAAAACTAACGGTTGCGACTCGATTATCTAAAACGGTGTGACTTGCTAATTCATTTGAGCAAGAAAAAACTTGGAGTGTTGCAAGTGGGATTATTTCTTGAGAGTCAGAAGAAAGTTTTGCGGCTTCTTCAAATACCTCTGCAAGTAACTTTGCAGCTCCAGGTGCTTGAGGGGGAGGTTTAACCATTACAGTACAGCCGCTAGCCAGAGCAGGAGCAACTTTATGGGCAATTAAATTTAAAGGAAAGTTAAATGGGGCTATCGCTAAAATCGGTCCTCTTGGAAACCATTGAATAGTAGATGGCGAATAAGCTCTGCCAGACGGTTCAATGTCTATGGGTAACATTTCACCGCACCAGCGCTTTGCTTCTTCGGCAGCGTGCAAAAAGGTTACGATTGCTCGTCCTACCTCTGCGTCGGCTAACTGGATAGGCTTTCCCGCTTCTAGCATAATGGATTCTGCGAATTCTTGACGTCTTTTTGCAATTCCATTCGATATGTTGGAGAGTAATTTAAATCTTGTATGGCGCGAAATTAATTTGAATTTTTCAAAAGCATTCGTTGATGCTTGAAGCATTTCTTCGATTTGAATTTGAGATGCTTGATCACATTCCGCAACAGTAAAATGATTATAGGGTGAGAGAATATTTAGTGACTCATGCCCCTCTTGCCATTTTCCATTTATATACAGTTGATGACGATCAGTCTTCATGAAGAAATTTCCTTTAGCCCTAATTCCAGTACATCAAGGCCTTCATTTAATATGGAGTCTTCAATATTAATGGGCATGAGCAATCTTACGACATTTCCTAAAGTGCCAGAGGTCATAATAATTAATCCTCGTTCGTAACATTTTTTTACAAGAAGTTTTGCATTTTCACCGTCAGCTTCTTTAGTTGATTTATTTTTAACAAGTTCAAGCGCAAGCATAGGGCCAAGTCCTCGAATGTCTCCGATGATGGGATATTTTTCTTTCCATTCCATCAATCGTGTACGGAGCTTGCTTGACATCGCTTTTGCATTTTTAAGAACGTTACCATCTTTGAAGTTTTCAATGACAGCAAGCGCAGCTGCGCAGGAAAGTGGATTTCCTCCAAAAGTTCCGCCAATTCCACCTTCGATTGGAGCATCCATAATTTCTGATCGTCCAGTAATAGCTGATATTGGCATTCCGCCACCGAGTCCTTTTGCAGAAGTAATCAAGTCAGGTTCAAACTCTAACTGTTCAGAAGCAAAGAGGGTACCTGTCCGACCAAAACCAGTTTGAATTTCGTCAGCGATCAATACAATTTTATTATCAGTACAGAATTTACGTAATTTTTTTAGAAATGAAATTGGAGCGGGAACAAATCCACCTTCACCTAAGACAGGTTCTATAATTACAGCGGCAACATTTGTTGGAACAATTTGATAATTCACTAAATTCTCAAATTGCTTGTAGCACTCATCAGCAACTTTATTTTCATCTGAATGATCACTCCAGCGATAGATGTACGGAAAGGGCGCGTGATAAACTTCAGGATTAAATGGCCCAAATCCATATTTGTACGGCTTTGCCTTTGAGGTAAGACTCATCGCCATGTAGGTTCTGCCGTGAAAGCCGTGCTCAAAACTTACGACTGCTTGTCTGCCTGTATACGCTCTTGCAATTTTAATAGCGTTTTCTACGGCTTCCGCGCCGCTATTGGCAAGAAAAGTTTTTTTGGAAAAATTTCCAGGAGTTAATTGGTTTAATTTTTCAGCAAGATTTGTATATATTTCATAAGGAGTTACATTGAAGGCAACATGTAAGAAATCCTTACTTTGACTTTGAATTGCTTCAATTACATTTGAATTTAAGTGTCCTAAATTTGTTACTCCAATTCCAGATGCAAAATCAATCAGTTGATTACCATCAACATCCTCTAAAACAGCACCTTTTGCTTTTTTAACAAAAATTGGAGTTACATGAAATGGTCCACGGGCAACTGCTTTTTGTCTTGCAAGCATTAGTGCTTGGCTTTTGGGACCAGGAATCTGTGTTTGTAATTTAATAGTCATAATCAATACCAACCGATTGGAGCTTCATCCAGATTGATATTAACTTGCTTTATTTCTAGGTAGGGTTCAATCCCGTGTAGGCCAAGCTCACGGCCGTTACCACTTTGTTTGTACCCTCCCCATGGAAGTTCGTTAAATGTCGGATGATAGGTGTTAATCCAAGTAATGCCTGCGCGCAGTTCTTTAACAACACGTACGGCACGGTTGATGTTTTTACTCCAAACCCCTGCAGCGAGACCATATTCTGAATCATTTGCAATTTTAATTGCTTCTTCTTCTGTATCAAAGGGTATGACGGCCATGACAGGTCCAAAAATTTCTTCGCGTGCAATGCGCATTGTAGGCTTTACATTGTCAAAGATTGTAGGCTCTAAAAAATTTCCATTTGCTGTTTCTGCGGAACTTGGGCGCTTACCACCACAAACTAAAGTTGCACCTTCATCTTTTCCAATTTTAATATAGCTTTCAACTTTTTCTAAATGAGAACTAGAAACAAGTGGTCCCATTTTTACGCCTGACATTAATCCATGTCCAAGTTTAATCCGAGGTATTTTTGTGAGCATTGCTTCAACAAATTTTTTGTGGATCGAACGTTCAACGAGAACGCGCGAGCCGGCAGAACAAACCTCTCCTTGATTTGCAAAAGCACCAAAAAGTGCTCCATCGACTGCAGAATCAAAATCAGCATCAGCAAATATAATATTCGGATTTTTTCCACCTAGCTCAAGTGAAACTTTCTTTAAATTTCCTAATGCATTCATTGCAACCTTTCGACCGGTTGCGGTTCCACCAGTAAATGCAACTTTATCAATTTTAGCGTTTGATGCCATTTCATCGCCAACGCCAGGTCCAGGTCCTGTAATGATATTGACAACTCCTGGTGGCAATTCTTCGTTTAATATTTTAGCAATTTCTAGTGCTGTAAGTGGGGTTAACTCAGATGGCTTTAAGATACAGGTATTGCCTGCAGCTAATGCTGGAGCCAGTTTCCATGAACTCATGAGTAGGGGATAGTTCCAAGGAACGATCTGCGCACAAACTCCAATTGGTTCACGTAGAGTAAAACTTAATGAGTTGGCTGGAACTTGCATAGTTTCGCCGTGAATTTTTGTAGCAAGACCGCCGTAGAACTCAAAACAATTGGCAGCATCGGCAACGTCAAACTCAGCTTCAGCAAGTGGTTTTCCGCAATTGCGAACTTCAAGTTCAGCTAAATATTTTGCATTTGTTCTGATTTTATCTGCAATACGAAATAATATTTTCCCACGATCTAGTGCAGATGTTTTTTTCCACGGGCCATTGTCGAATGCATTTCGAGCTGCTTCAATGGCAGCAACAACATCGCGACGATCAGATTCTGGTACTTTTGCTATTAATTCTCCATTTCCTGGATCTCTAATTTCTCTAATTTCACCGGTCTGAGACGAAACAAAGTTACCGTTAATTAACATCTGATAGTTTTTCATGCAGAGACTCCTTTTGAGTTTTAGGGGCGTTTCTTATATCAATATTTACGCATTGCATCAAGAAGTTTATAGCTACATATAAAGCGTTTAATAACAATTTTATAGGTTTATGAAGTTCGATATGCTTTTGTTTAATATACTTAACTAAGTTACATAATATCAATAAGTTATAAATACTTGATTAAATTGTTTTTATTGTTAAAGCTCGGTGCTATTATTGAAGTTAGGGTTAACTGAGAGGCTAGTGTATAAATGAGGGGTTCGTCTAATGTACGTAAAAAAACGAAGTGTTTCGTCGTTATTTTTTATTGGGGCAATCACTACAATTACATCTTTTCTAGCCAGTGCATGTAATTTTACAAAAGAAGATTCAGTTGGATTTAGTAATAATTCGTCAAGCCAAACAGGGGCAACGACTTTAACTTCTATTGTACCAACACCTAATCCAACACCTACTAACACACCTGTAATAGACTTAGATCCCCCTTCGGGTTTGCAGGCAACAACGGTTTCAAGTTCGCAAATCAATCTATCTTGGGCTGACAATTCTGCAGACGATATTGGATTTAGAATTGAGAGATCAACGACATCAAATTTTTCAAATCCAGTAATAGTAGCAACTACTGCTGCAAATGTGATGAGCTACTCAATTAACAATTTATTAGCAGATACAAATTATTTTTTTAGAGTTATAGCGATCGGTAATGGAGCTGAATCAGTTCCATCAATAATTGTGTCGTCAAAAACAAATATTGTCGCAGTAACGATTCCTGCAGTACCAACAAGTTTAGTTGCTACAGCAACTTCAAATACTCAAATAAATTTAACTTGGGTAGACTCTTCTAACAATGAGACAGGATTTGACATTGATAGAGCAACGAATAGTACGTTCTCAACCGGTCTTGTAACGACTGCAATTACAGTTGCAAATACTGTGACTTATTCTGCAACGGGTCTTTCATCTTCAACAAAGTATTATTTTAGAATTAGATCAAAAAACTCTGCTGGCTCATCGACTAATTCAGCGGTAGCGAATGCGACGACGCAAGCACCGCCTGCTGTAATTGCAATTGCACCTACAGGGATTACAGCTGTCGCTGTTTCTCAAGGCCAAGTGAATTTAACTTGGATAGATAACTCAAATAATGAATCGGGTTTTAAAGTACAGTACGCTACGAATAGTGCTTTTACATCTGCAACAACATTACCAACAACTGCACAAAATATCACGTCACTTTCAGTCACTGGGCTTGCAGCTTCGACGACATATTATTTTCGAGTAAGTGCTACAAACAGTGCAGGGGATTCTAGTTATACTTCTTCTGCTTCAGCAACAACGATGGCAGCACCCAGTGCACCTCTAGCGCCTTCAGTTTTAGCGGGTATTGCAGTTAGCACTTCAAATATAAATTTAACATGGATAGATAATTCAAATAATGAATCAGGATTTGTCGTAGAAAGAGCATCTACGAGTGCATTTACAAATGCAGTGTTATTGAATTTATCAGCGAATGCAGTTTCTGCAAGTGTAACGGGTCTTTCTGCATCAACAACATATTATTTTAGAGTCAAAGCAACGAATACTGTAGGAAGTTCGGCTTATTCAAATACGGTAAGTGTTACAACGCAAACTGCTGTAGCCGGCACACCTGTGAATCCTCTTATTTACTATAATTTTGAAACAACTTCAGCAGGAGTTTATACAACAAATCCAAAACCAAATGTATGTGCTACAGCGCCATCGATCTCTACTACGCATTGCTTAAATTTTAATAACTACTCTGCAACTTTAGATATTAAGTCAGGTGGGCCTACTGGAAATTATTTAGTGTACAAGCCATCGTATAGTTTAATGATTGGTAACAATGGAGCTGATCTTTCAAGTACAGCAGGTTCATTTACAATTGAGTTTTTAATTAAACCCGATCCATCTTCTTCAAATTCGACTTTATTTCATGCAGGCTTTTCTACGGATTCATTTAATATTAGAAATGAATTTCCAAATCTTCAAATTGATACTAGTTCAAAAAACAGTGCAGGGCAGACTGTTGATGATAGGCAAACGATTGAACTAATGGGTATTGGCTTAGGAAGTTACGGATATTTATTTGATGGAAATTGGCATCACATTGTATTTCGCTTTCAAGGATCAAGCAGTGGAAATGCAGTTAAAAGTTTTTGTATTGATGGTCAATGTCCAGCAGCATGGCAAAAAACAATTCCGCAATCTAATTTTATTTTAGGAAAAAACATACCTGGACTTGGTAATACTTCGGCACAATACGTAACCCCTAATGTTTCAATGGATCAAATTGCAATCTATAATACTGCAATTTCTAATTCACTTGTGCTACAACACTACAATAATTTTACTTCTGGCCAACCTTACGATTTTAGCGACAGAGGAATTTCTGTTCCTACTCCCGCTCCAATTTCAAACGAAGTTTATGATATGGCTGAATTTGCTCCTAATTCTCAAGTACCAACACAAGTTGCATCTAGAACTGACGGAATTTCAGGACTCTATGCGATTGTGCCAAATAATGTGCCCGATGCTTTGACGCAATTAAAGTCATATCCAGCGCCAAGATACCGAGCAGGACATACGATGCCATTTCATTTTAATTGGATGGATACAATGTATATGACAGGAGTTCTCCAACCCGGTGGCCCAACAATTTATACTGCAGGTCCAATCGTAACAAATTTAATGAAAGAATTAGGTAATCCATTTCATTATGGAATTACATTAAGTGCGGATCGAGGACGAACTTCATATACGCCATCGACCAATGAATGGAATTATTATGGTATTCAAGCGGCAAATGATCCAGCGAATGCAAATGTACCTTTAAATTATGTAGTTTTTGGTCATGTTGGTTTTACCGAACAAAATCATGCAAGTGCTTGTTACCTACAAAATGCATCAGGACAGTTTGTTAATGAAGATGGAAATGTGACAACCAATAAAAAAATAAGAAGAAGCTTTAGTGGAACAAATTCTTATTGCCCTGACTCAGTCTGGGATGCAGCTGGTCTCGGTTTAAAAACAGATATAGTAAATCAACTGAACTATATAAATAAAAATGTAAATATTATTAATGAAAATGGTGAAATGATTAGTGCATCAAGTGCGAACTTAGTATCGGGCTCATCGTCTCAAGTTGATCCAATTATAAAAGCAGAATATTTGTCCAGTGGACTATCCAGTTGGAAAACTTACGAAGGTAAATGGCTAAATAGAATTGAAACGCGATTTGGTGCAAATATTTTGTCTGGTTCTGCTCAAACTTCAAAAATGGCAAATGCAAAATTTACATTATATGCACGTGATGGATACGGCTTTTATTATGATTGGAGCGATATTAGAACTACTCAATCATTAATTAATGGTAACCGTTACGCAACTGCTGACTTTTATCTACAAAGTCCAAAGTGGTGGCATTATTCTTCAGTAGCAGCAGACCATGGTTTGGCATGGTTTGAATATGGAGTTCGAAATCAACTGCTTGCCGGTGATAAATATTTTTCGCCGTTTGTATCTCCAGGATGGAATGTTCGAGAAGAAAAGCAAATACGACCCGGACAGTGGATGGGACTATTAAAATCACTTGCCGCACTCGGAGCAGAGTGGTTTTACGCAGGAATGTTTAATAATGTTGCGGTTGGAGGAGGCAACTCAGATTTACAAGAACCTAGAAATTGGATTTGGCAGGCTGCTATTCCATCATACGTACAAGCGGCAGTATCGAGAGAAGAAGATTTATATAGAAATAGTTCGATCATGCTAGGAGATGTTCCATATAGTTCAGCCAATTCAACTGCATTTGCACTTCCAAGTTATCGATTTGGAGCAACAGATCCGAATAAAGTTATTCGCGTAAGAAAGCACAATACTTTAAATAAATATATGATCTTTTCAACGGTACAAAGACATAATAATTTCGATATGCCAAACAAAACTGTACCGGTAGAAATCACTCTTGATGGTCAGAAAATTCAATTTATGACAAGAGTACAGGGGTCTATTTTTGTTTATGATAAAACAGTAAACCCTCCTGTATTTAAGCAAATCGATTCTGAACATGAATATAAGCATCCATCACATTGGACAAAAGATTTCTATATTCAGGGTGAGTTGCCTGACAATATTTCCTCAAGCTTTGTTGTTCGCACCAGTGGTGCGGTTGGAAATGATTTTAAAAATATTTCAAATGCATTAGGTTTTTCAGCGACTTCGACATCTCCGATCTATAAATTTACACCACGATTAGATTTGTCGAATCCGACTCAGACAAGTAGAACATATTATACATTTATAAAGGCTAGAAAATCAGGTTCAGCAGGAAATTTATCAATGTATTTAAATGGTTCAGCAACTGCATTGAAAGCAATCAATATCTCGAATGATAATTTTGGTTGGTGTAGAGTGGAATCTGCAAGCCAGGCACCGTTAATAAATATAAACTTTGGAAATCCGGCCGTATTTAATCAGCAAGAATTGAAGTTAACGCCTTCAAGTACTTCGTTAGAGATAGATGAAATATTAATCACTACAAATGGAAATTTAAATCCAGCACCATATCTTGGTAACTGTGCAAACGGAATTTAATCTCCACAAGAAAAACTAAAAACACGATTACCAGTTCCGAGGTAAACGCCAACGGGCAAGTTGCTTGCATTTGTTGTAGCGGCAACGTTCCAGCCTGCAATGCCATAATTTACGATTGGAGCACCATCCAAAGATCCATTTGAGCCATCATCGATTGTAGACAATGCTGAAGAGTTTAGAATATTTGTTGCCATCATTAATTTTCCCCCAGAATCTTTACCTAAAGGAAATAAAACCCATTGAAGTCCTTGAATATCTGCGATCATGCTCGTTGATAAAAGCTGTTCGCTTGCAGCTGGAATGGTTGAAACGCCAGCAGATGTTGAAATCGCAGTTGGTGTCCATGTTGCGCTGGTTGCACAGTTTGTAGGTGTATCACTACACTTTGAATAAAATAAAGCATTACCAGATTTATAATAATATGAAATGGATGGCTGTTTTGTGATTCCATTGAGCTTAATGCTTGCACCCTCACCTTGGTCTGATTGTGAAATGGGTCGAGGAGTACTCCACGTTGCGCCACCGTTTGAAG